>CAIYUC010000215.1 GCA_903929315.1 uncultured Bacteroidales bacterium | reverse complement strand
CATTATCATAGCAGATTAACGATTACCTGGGGTGAACTTATGGCTCTTGGGCAATGTAAAGGGGACATTGATAAAAAATTCAATATGAGTTTTCTGGCTGCAAGAATGTCGCAGGAGGTAAATGGTGTGAGTAAACTGCATGGTGAGGTTAGCCAGGAAATGTTTAATAAACTCTGGCCCGGGTACCTTAAAGAGGAACTTTTCATAGGCTATGTGACTAACGGTGTGCATCATCCTACATGGACTGCTCCTGAATGGCAAGAGGTTTACAGGGAATTGACAGGAAATATAAATTTTGATCAGACCGACAGAGACCTCTGGGAAAAACTGTATAGTCTGGAGGATAAAAAGATTTATGAAGTAAAAACCAAACTTAAGAAAAACCTGTTCACAAATATCAGGAAAAGACTCCAATCAGATATGATCGAGAAGCATGTGAGCCCACATACCCTGTTGAGTATTAGCAGCCATCTTGATGAAAGAGCCCTTACTATAGGGTTTGCCAGGAGGTTTGCCACATATAAGAGAGCATCCCTGCTATTCCGCGATCTTGACAGGCTTGCACATATAGTTAATAATCCCGGAAAACCTGTCCAGTTTATTTACGCGGGTAAAGCACATCCAAATGATGGTGGCGGAAAGGACCTGATAAAAAGGGTGTTTGAAGTATCACAGATGCCTGAGTTTGCCGGGAAAGTAATATTCCTCGAGGACTACGATATTGAGTTGGCAAAGTACCTTACCAGAGGCGTAGATATCTGGCTCAATACACCTACAAGACCTCTTGAAGCTTCAGGAACAAGCGGTGAAAAAGCAGTTATGAATGGGACGATCCATTTCAGTGTTCTTGATGGATGGTGGGTCGAAGGATACAGGGCTTTTGCAGGATGGGCATTACCCAAGAAAAGAACATACGAAAATCAGGAACTCCAGGATGATATTGATGCTGAAACTATTTATAACATGCTTGAATATGAGATAGTTCCGGCTTATTATTCTTTTAACGATAAAGGCATACCTGTTGAGTGGGTAAGCCTTATCAAAAACACAATGGTAAAAATTGCCCCCGAATTTACCATGAAGAGGATGATTGACGACTATTATGAAAAATATTATTCCAAACTTTTTAAACGAAATAAATATCTTATAGATAATAACTTTGAGAAGGCAAAGGAACTTGCGGCATGGAAAAAGACCATCAAAGATGAGTGGGACAATATTGAAGTTCTAAATTATAGTTTTGAACGGGCAGTAGAAAATGTATACCGGTCAGGCCATGATTACAGGGCAGAAATTGCTCTTGATTTAAAGAAAATTCCGAAGGAAAATGTTGGGGTGGAATTTATTGTCACTCATATGAATAAAAATGGTGAACATGTATTTGTTGCAAGTGAAGAGTTTAAATTAATCAGCTGGAAAAGCGGCAAATGCCTTTACCGGGCTAGTCTTGTCCCTGAAAAAGCAGGTTCCTTTTTCTATGGAATACGCATTTACCCTAAACACAAAGATCTTCCACATAAACAGGATTTCTACCTTCTTCGCTGGATTGATTAAATATCAGTAGCCTTCCGGACAGCTTCTTTTTTAAATACAAGAGCTGTTCTGGATGGCAAATACAGATAAAGGTATAAAGGAGCATTGATAATGTTCCTTTCTGCTTTTCGTATCGAGATGTAGAATGTTTTCCTGTCTATCCTGTTGAATCCGCCAAACAACGGGTCATCGGTATCAAGTACAACCCGGAATCTTCCGCTAACCGGTATTCCGTAATCAGTGAAGGATGTTGTAGGATGGAAGT
>CAIYUC010000214.1 GCA_903929315.1 uncultured Bacteroidales bacterium | reverse complement strand
ATTGAGTATCTTTCCGAGAAATACCATATGATAGTGGAGAAGGTGCAGAATAAAGCTGAAGAAGCCAAGAAAAGCAAAAGGTAGATGGAGATGTCGGACTGATATTTATTGCATATTTATTTACAAGATTGATGAATATATTGGGACTGAAAGGCCTGATGGAGGCCATTTCCAGTCTTATTTTACTTCTTAAAACGCTAAAATTGACCCTAAAACACCGTATAATCGAATTTCAAAGGTCTCAACGAATTTTTTCAACAATAAATCCTTTGTACCGATATTCAGTTATTTGTCCGTAACTTTACAAAATGAACCCTCCGTCCGGGAAGTTTTGAGACGGACTGGCGTTACCAGCCATAAAAAGAAAAACTAGAATGTAAGATCGATTAAAATAATGTGTACTTTTGTAATTACAATGTGATTATAAACACGAAACATATGCAAATATCAGTGATCGACATCGGAAATTCTAAAGGGATCAGATTGACAAAAAATCTATTAGAGAAATATGACATCAGAGATAAAGTCGAATTGATTCTAGAAAAAGGTCGAATTATTCTAAAACCTGTCTCAAAGCCTAGACAAGGTTGGGAAAAATCATTTCAAGAAATGCATGCAAATGGTGATGATAGACTTTTGATAGATGACATCTTTATCGACGAAAATCTTGAGGAATGGAAATAAAACAATATCATATTATTATCGTCAATCTGGATCCAACAGTTGGAAGTGAGATAAGAAAAACAAGACCCTGTGTAGTAATCTCACCCAATGAGATGAATAAACATTTGAGGACAATAACAATTGCGCCTATTACGTCAAAGTCTAAGGATTATATGACGAGGGTTAAATTTGAACTCGAAGGGAATGATAATTGGATTGCGATTGATCAAATTCGAACTATTGATTTGACAAGGATTATAAAAATTATTGGAGAACTGGATACAAAGGAAATTAAAAAAGTCAAATCAATTATTAAAGAAACCTTTGTAGATTAACAATTTACGGCTGGTAAGATGCCGCTAAATCGCAACAATGCTAACGCAAAGTTGCTGAGCAAGGGCGATGCTTTTGCTGCGTTTAGCGGCTAAACGTGTGTGCCTTGAATTATTCCCTTAATAAGGAATAAATGCTGTACAAATGATGGAAGGCTCTTTGAAAATTGAGTAAGTGAGCGGAGGTCAAGCGAACGGACTGGCCGGCCTTACCAAAAGGAAATGAGAAATGGACTTCTGTAAACGACTGTCAGGAGTAGTTTACAAACCACCTTATGCTGCATTGGGCGGAAACTCCCTTTGTGGTGAACGATAAGGAAAAGCGAGGGCTTAGACTCTTGCAGGTGAGTATTGTCGAGCTGAATTGAGTGAACCAGCGACTGAGGCCTCGTAAGCCGCAAGAGACGATGTCAAAACCGGGTAGTCACGTTTGTATCCGGGACAACCTGCCTGCCGAAGGCAGGAGTGTAACAGATGACCTGATTATCGGTTACACGACATCCGGGGTAAAGCTGTCAGGAAGGCAATACAGGCTTTTGTACGGAACAAGGGGAAGTCGTTATCGTTCTGTTAACAGAATATGGATGCAGACGTGGAAGGATGCCACGAGATAGCGGCAGCGGACTAAGTCGTAGTAGTGATGAACCCTCTGTAATGGAGGCGGAGCGAAGGGCTTAGCCTGTTCAGTTTCAAAATAAACGACAACCAGCAATGGGATGATTGATTATTACGAAACAAAATCACAACCGATCACCAGATTAATGGTTTTATGGGCATATAAGAAAGTCAGAGTCAACAAGGAGGCCCGGGCATAGATGGTATGAATTGGGAAGAATTGGACAAAAATCTGATCCCCAATCTTTCCATACTATGGAACAGGCTGACATCTGGAAGTTACTTTCCTCAACCCGTAAAAGAAACCGAAATTGAAAAGAAAGACGGTGGGGTTCGGAAACTGGGTATTCCTACCATTCTGGATCGTATTGCGCAACAAGTTGTCAAAACACATCTTGAGCGAATCGTAGAGCCATTGTTTAGTGACAGCTCCTTCGGCCACAGGCCGGGGAGAAATTGTCACCAGGCAGTGGAAAGAGCGCATCGCAGCACGTTTGGGCATGATTGGGCAATAGATCTGGACATCAAGAGCTTCTTCGATAAAATTGAAATCATGATCTTTTGATGAAAACAGTCAGGCACTATTGTAAGGACAAATGGGTGCTATTGTACACTGAGCGATGGTTAAAAGCAGGAACGTTTCAAAGTGATGGGAATTACGTTGACCGGATAACCGGCACGCCGCAAGGTAGGGTAATCAGTCCATTGCTGGCAAATATCTTCCTGCACGTTGCATTTGACAACTGGATGGAAAAGAATCATCCTGAAAAACCCTTTGTCAGGTATGCAGACGACATCGTGATTCACTGCAAAACGGAGAAACAGAAGCATTATGTGTTATCATCGATACAGCAACGCCTTTCCGAATACAAGTTAAGTGTCAATCCCCAAAAGACCAGAATAGTTAACTTGTGCGGATATACCCGGAACAAATATCCCAGAAGTCTGGATTTTCTTAGATTCTCATTGCACCCTTGGTGGATTAAAACCGGTAAAGGATACCGGGTCATGATCACTACCTTCATCAGCGCAAAATCCGTCAGTAAAGCATTGGATAAAATCAGCAGGCTAAAAATCCATTGAGGCTATAGCAGCAGAACTGAATCCAATTATTCGAGGGATCAAGAACTATTACTGTAAGTTTTGGACAGGACATACCCATTATTTATGGTTTCAGTTTAATGAGCGTTTATTGAAGTGGGTACAATGGGAAAAAGGACTGAACAAGAGAGCAGCCCTTAGATGGCTTCGGAAAAAGTACCGGGAAAGTTCGCGTCTTTTTTCCCATTGGAAATTGGTATATCCATAATGTTCTTATACATTTGTGATTGAATAGGAAGAGCCGTATGAAGGGAGACTTTCACGTACGGTTCCGAGGGAACGCAGGGGTGAAACTCCCCTGCGTGACCCGACTACTACCCATTTTAATAAAAAAAGATTGCCGGAATGTAAAACCTTCAATAATTGTACTTATATTTGTACCATAAAATGTACAGAAAGGAGTATTAAATATGTTAACAGCAACAATTTCCGATTTTCGAAAGGATATCAAAAGGTATCTTGATCATGTGACTGAAAATTTTGAGACATTGATAATTAATAGAGGTAAAGACACTGGCATAGTAATTATGTCTCTAGACGAATACAATTCGCTTAGGTCAACTTATCATGAATTATCATCCAAGATAAATGAGAAACGATTAGACTCAGCAATTGAAAAATTAAAAAAAGGTAAATCGTTTCAAAAAGACCTTATTGAGTCATGAAATATGTATTCGTTGACGAGTCGTGGGAAGATTATTTATATTGGCAAAAAACCAATAAAAAAATCTTAACAAAAATAAATGACTTATTGAAAGACATTGCCCGAAGTCCGCTTTCCGGTATTGGGAAACCTGAGCCATTAAAATACAAGTATAAAGGATTTTGGTCCAGGAAAATTGATGACGAACACAGGTTGATTTATCGTGTTAAAGACAATGAAATACATATTGCGAAATGCAGATTTCATTATGATTAGAAGGAGAAAGAAAACGGGTGCTAATCGAGTCGACGGCCCCGCCAGCATCGCTGACGGGGAGCGCCGCTCGCACCACCGTGCGTACGGGCCACGTACACGGCGGTTCGTTAGGTATAATCCAACCGCTCTTAACATCAGTTGAACTTGTTCCCTTTAAAATAAGGCTGGTAAACTCGAAGTTTAAACCTCCTTATTGAATCAGGAACGACATAACGTTCAGCCCTTCATTATTCCCGTGAGCCATCCGGCTATCTGTGCCGGCTCGTTTCCGTAACTACTATGACCTCTGCTGACTTCCCGGTGCATTGTTTCCAACATTCCGGGATCTCCCCCGGTAAGAGCATCTTCCTTCCTCCGATTCCCGCGGCATCTATCCCGATTATGAGTTTTGTTAATTTTGTTTTGCAAAATTTTACAAACTCAATATCGGGATGGTTGCTTACCCGGATAATTATGCCTCATATACCGTTTCTGTTCGTCAGTACCGGATTTTGCAGTCTCACTTCCTTCAGTGCATCCCTTATGGAAAACCACCTTGTGGCTTGCTAATACTTTCAGGTCCTACCCCGACGTATAAGGGACTTCCTGCCTTCGGCAGGCAGGTCACCCTCTGGAAAATTATTAACGACACTCATTGTTTGCTTTTAATAGTTTATTTGTATTTTTAAACTTTTTCTAAAGCTTACAATAAGTGTGCGCTGCATGCTTATGCAGGGCACACACGAGCACGTAGCCGAGCAATGCGGGCAAGAACGTGACGCGGAACGCGAGACGCGAACCGCGTGGCACTTGTCTGTTGGATCAAAATTCACACTCACACTACCTCCACACCCAAACTCACACCCGATTCCGCACTGCGGCTACCGGCGGGAACGTTGGTGGCAACCTTAGGGAACGTAGTAACAAATTAATTACAATGATACAAACGACTTTCCTTTCTTAGCTGGTGGCGTTTGTAATGATGTGGGTAGTTATTGGCAATTTGGGTGTATTACCATACGGCCTTTTATTTTATGCGATTCCTTTAAGTATTCTTGAATCACTTATTGCAACTTTGATTATAATAAACCTTTCATAATAAATAATTGTATCGATATTTGATTATTTGTCCGTGACTTTACAAGACAAGCTTTTAGTCCGGGAAGTTTTGCGACGGACTGGCGTTTTATGAACCCAATAAAAAAGATGAAACGAGATTAATGTTAATAAACAATATAACAAGTAAAAGTGCGGAGTCAGTACTATAATCACTGACGCAGTAAAATGAAAAAAATGCATCCTGTAGTACATTTTGAAATGCCAGCTGAAGATAGAAAACGCATGGCAGATTTCTACTCAAATGTGTTTGGCTGGCAAACACGGCTGTTAGGCGAGGAAATGGGTAACTATGTGACAGCCACGACCACCGAGACTGACGAAAATGGGCGGCCAAAAACGCCAGGTACCATCAATGGTGGTTTTTACCCTAAAAAAGAAGATTTGCCGGCTCAGTACCCTTCGATTGTTATTGCAGTTGACGACATCAAGGAATCAATGAAGAAAGTAACAGAAGCAGGGGGCAACATTCTTGGCGAACCTATGGCGATACCTGGAATTGGGTCGTATGTTTCATTTTTTGATACAGAAGGCAATCGGGTTAGCATGCTTCAGCCTATCATGAGATGACCGTAAATGAAAATGTTTGAATTCGTAATTCTGAAGCGATGATATGGCGGACACCCAACATGACTAAGACAACAATAGAAAGCATGAACTGCCAACAAGCCGGTAGCCTGCAATGCGGGACAAGTCGATTAAAGATGTTGGTCAACCTTTAGAAACATAATAACGATAAGAATATATAAAACCTGCTAATGCGCCTGCCTGCAGACCCGTTAGTCACAAGGTGAAAACTTCTGTATAATGAGAAACTTTATTGATATTTTAATATCCTCCTTAGTAATTAGTTGATCCTTAATAATAATCTTATGCAGTTCATGAAAGCAATTCAGGTAAGTTCACCTGGCGCCGACTTTGAGATCATTCAGAAAGAAATTCCCGAACCCGGGAATAACGAAGTTTTAATAAAAGTGGAAGCATGCGGAATATGTCATGGAGATGCCATAGCAAAAGAAGGACATTATCCCGGGATCAAATATCCAATAATCCCTGGCCATGAAGTGGTTGGTATAGTAGATAAAGCAGGCCCCATGGTTACTAACTGGAAAGCAGGACAAAGAGTTGGCGTCGGCTGGCACGGTGGACATTGTAATCAATATTTCAGGTCAGTGCTAAAAACAGGTCACTAAACAAATCAAATATAAATTTTTAAACCAGGATGTAATATGAATGAATTATTAAAACTCATACAGGAAAGGCACTCTTCCAGGATGCCATTTGACACGAAACATCCGATAGCAAAGCAGGACTTATTACAGATACTGGAAGCAGGACGCTGGACGCCAACGGCGCATAATATGCAGAACTTTGAGATCATTGTTGTTGATGATGAAAAGCTTCTGGAGTCAATAGGAAATATAAAACGGCCGGTTTCAGAAACATTTATCCGGGAAAATTATCAGCAGTTGTCATTTTCGGAGGAGGAGCTACGCAGAAAAAAAATAGGAATTTTGGCTTCGATGTTCCCTTCATCATGGAGGAATCCGGATTTCAGGCTGGATAGTAAAGATGAGAAAGCAGATCCATCAGTACAAAGACCCTTCCCGGCATGTCCCGTAATGCTGATTGTCGTTTATGATCCCGCTAAAAGAGCCCCAGCTTCAGAAGGTGATTTTTTGGGTATTTTAAGTCTGGGATGTCTGATGGAAAATATGTGGCTCATGGCAAATTCCCTTGGGATTGACTTTCATATAATGAGTTCCCTCAGTGCAGACAGCGTTGAAAAAGAAATAAAAAACATTCTTCATATACCCGGAAATTTAAAGATTGCTTTTTCCTGCCGTTTAGGTTATCTTATTACCACTCCGGGAAAACATTTAAGAGTGCGCCGTGATATCAGTGATTTCACCAACCATAATAAATTTGGTAACAAGGATCTATAACTTTGAAGAAATTCAGAATTCAGTCCCTATAGCTATCGGGATCGGGAGCAGAAATCCGAATGCAGAATTAAGGCTACAGCCTTCAAGCTTCATATCTTCGAAATATCTAATTAATAGGATTATCCGGCATCTGGCATCTGATTCGTAATCCGTAATCAGTAATTAAATCGTCCTGACTGTCACGACTGTCACGACTGTCACGATT
>CAIYUC010000213.1 GCA_903929315.1 uncultured Bacteroidales bacterium | reverse complement strand
TCGCTGAGTTTTACGCAGAGTCACGCAAAGTTAAAACTCATGTTATCAACCTTCTGCGAAAATCTGCGATTAATCTGCGGAAATCTGCGAGAAAAAAAAGAAACTTATTAGACAACCCCACGGGGTTGAGGTGATAAAATTAAAATTATACCTTTGCCGGCAAACTTTTCGCTGACGATTTACAACTTTTAAATTGAATAAAGAACCATTGAAAAAAGGATTTCCGAAAAAGGATCATAGTAAGCAATATCAGCAACCGAAAAAACAGGTTAACAAAAACAGATATTCTGACGTCCTTGGATTGGCTATTATAATCCTGCTGGGGATCATCATTTATTCAAACTCTTTTAACTGTTCATTTCATTTTGACGATTTGTTCCGTATTGTTGATAATACCAGCATCCGGAATTTAGCGGACGTGAAAGCCTGGTGGAACTTTGATCCTAATCGTCCTATCGGGATATTCACCTTTGCCCTTAATTATCATTTCAACCAGCTTGATGTTCGATATTGGCACCTTGTTAACCTGGTCATTCATCTTATCAATGCCTGCCTGGTCTGGTGGCTCACATTTTTGATCTTTTCTTCCCCCGCCCTGAAAGATAATCCAATCATCAGGCAAAAAAAAGTTATTGCTTTCTTTACGGCTTTACTATTTGTTTCACACCCTCTTGCAACTCAATCTGTCACCTATATTGTCCAACGGCTTGCCTCTATGGTTACTCTGTTCTATCTCCTTTCCCTGGCGCTTTATGTGAAGGCCCGGTTGTCAAACAAAGGGAATATAGTAAAATTCCTTCTGTTTGCCGGTTCATTGGTCTCTGCCGTTTTGGCTTTGCTTACAAAAGAAAACGCCTTCACACTTCCGTTTGCCATCGTGCTCTTTGAAATATTCTTTTTACAGACAAAGAAGCTTTCATTAAATTTTAAGGATTATCGCATTATCCTGTTAATGGCGGCATTTCTGAGTTTAATCATTATCATACCTTTAAAGTTCTCATTAAGCATTTTTAAACCGATCCCTTCAGGCGAGTTAAATGCTTATCCTATAACCTCATTTAATTATCTTTTCACCCAATTCAGTGTCATTGTCAAATATATCCAGCTTTTGTTCCTGCCAATAAATCAGAATTTAGACTATGATTTTCCGATCTCAAATAATTTTTTCGGAATAAGAACGCTGCTAAGCTTCCTCTTACTTTTATCATTGATCATTCTGGCTATGTTCTTATTTAAAAGATACAGGATTTTTTCTTTCGGCATTTTCTGGTTTTTTCTCACGCTATCGATCGAATCGAGTTTCATTCCGATAACTGATGTGATTTTCGAACACCGAACCTATCTTCCTTCATTTGGGTTTTTTCTGATTCTTAGCTCGGGTATATACGTTTTACTCTGGAATAAATATAAATACATTGCAATTTCTATTTTAGTGATCATAATAGGATCAAATTCCTTCCTGACGTATGAAAGGAATAAAGTCTGGAAAGATGATCTTACACTTTGGAGTGATGTTGTATCTAAATCTCCGAATAAAGCCAGGTCAATTCTTAACCTTGGCGTTGCATACGTTAACCTTGGGCAGTGGGACAAGGCAATAGCCGAATACTCCAGGATAATCGAGATTGACCCGAAATATAGAGATGCATATTACAATCGAGGTGTTGCATACGTTAACCTTGGGCAGTGGGACAAGGCAATACCCGACTACTCCAGGACGATTGAGCTTGACCCGAAAAATATAAATGCGTATTCCAACAGAGGCAATGTTTATGGGAACCTTGGGCAGTGGGACAAGGCAATAGCCGATTACTCCAAGGCGGTAGGGATTGATCCGAATTATCCTCTGGCCTGGTACAACCGTGGCGTTATCTACGGGAACCTTGGGCAGTGGGACAAGGCAATAGCCGATTACTCCAGGGCGATCGGGATTGACCCGAAATATACAAATGCGTATTACAACCGTGGCACTGTTTACGGTAATCTTGGGCAGTGGGACAAGGCAATAGCCGATTATTCTATAGCGATCGGGATTGACCCGGAATACACAAATGCATATTCCAACCGTGGCAATGTTTACGGTAGCCTTGGAAAGTGGGACAAGGCAATAGACGATTACTCCAAGGCGATCGGGATTGACCCGAAAAATAAAGAGGTGTATTCCAACCGTGGCAATGGTTACGGTAACCTTGGAAAGTGGGACAAGGCAATAGACGATTACTCCAAGGCGATCGGGATTGACCCGAAATTTAAAGATGCCTATTACAACCGTGGCGTTACCTATGGGAACCTTGGACAGTGGGACAAAGCAATAGCCGATTACTCCAGGGTAATCGAGATTGATCCGAAATATACCAAGGCATATTACAACCGTGACGTTGCTTACAAGAAATTGAGCAGTGAGAAAAAGCGGTAACCGACTTCGTCTAACCCATTAAGTTTGACCAAAAAATTAACCTGTATTATTTTAAATAATCCATTATGGACAAACCGGATTTTACTCTTACCAAAAACATCATTCTTGTCCCGACAGATTTTTCGGAAGTTTGCCGAAATGCTGTTCTGCATGCAGCAAAACTGGCACAGTTCCTTAATTACAAACTGGTTATCCTTCATATCATTGACAATAAAACAAAGGTTTTACTGAAGAAAAAAAATGCAGGAACAGAATATATAGACGAACAATTGAATCAATACAAGTCTTTATACGAGAAGCGTTATGGGATCTCTGTTGAAACCATGATGAAAGATGGTAATATCTTTACTTCTATAAATAAAGTGGCAGCAGATCTGGGCACAGCGATGATGGTCGTGGGAACGCATGGGAAAAAGGGATTACAATATCTTACGGGAAGCTACATATTAAAAGTAGCGGATAAATCGCCTGTGCCTGTTATTGTCGTCCGGAACCGTGTTTTTCATGGGAAATACAATAAGATTCTCATCCCGATGACCGATGATCTTCACCCGGATAAGAAAATCGCATGGGCCAGGTATTTTTCCAGGATGTTCAATGCAAACATACACCTTTACCAATACTTTCATAAAGACAAACTTCAGAAAGACCGGCTTTCGGGTTTCATGGAAAAGATTACCCGGAGTTTTGAGAAGGATGAAATTCAGTTCGTTGTCAGCAAGGCTGTAAAAGAAACCAAATTTTCATCCCAGGTTATTTCTTATGCTGTTTCCAACGGGTGTGACCTGGTAATGTTCATAGATGTCAATCATAATGTGAGTTCTGCAGCATGGTATGAAGGTTTGCTTTTTAACAAGGAACAGATCCCGGTCATGTCGATAAACCTGGCGAAAATAAAAAAAAGCACATTATTGTCATGATCCTGAAAAATTAAATAATTTTATATCATTATTATCTAACAATACCGTGATACAAAAGCAAACTATTCTCCACAAAAAAGCCGTCAAAGTATCACACCCGCAATTAAAAGTCAGGATGGAACAATGGTGCCGGTTGCATAGGCACTGGATCCTTTCCCTCATCATTTCAGTTTCCGTGCTTTTACGTATAGTGTATTTTTATCAGCTCAAAGAAACCCATTTGATCAACCAGCATATTTTTAATGAATCCGATATGTCGTTCTTCGATTACTGGGCAGGTGCGATTTCCAATGGAGATATTCTTTCGCGTAACATTCATCAACCGCAACATTCCTGGATGAAATGGGTGGCGGATCGTTATTTCAACGATCATCCTGATAAACTGGCATTTTTCAAGGCGAAAACAGGTCCGGACACATTGAACAATACGCCCGCAAAATTGCTGTGGGAACAATGGTATGGTGAAAAAACTTTTCAACAGGAACCTTTGTATCCTTATTTTGTCGCTTTAAACTATACCTTGTTTGGTCATAACGTACAATGGGTTTTTCTCTGGCAGATGGTCCTGGGGGTCATTACCAATCTGCTTGTTTACCTGGTGACCCGCAGGTATTTCGGAGACCTTGTAGCGGGATTTGCAGGCATACTTATAGTTTTATTCGGTCCTTTGTTATTTTTCGAACTGGTATTATTACGATCCTCCCTGGCAGTATTCTTTGGAATACTTGTGGTTTATCTTCTGGGGAGCGCCATCCGCAAAAACACCTTCATCTGGTGGATCATCGCTGGAATCGGATGCGGATTGGCATTGCTCGTTCACGCATTTTTCATTTTATTTATTTTGGGAACAATTGTTATTCTTCTTGTCACTTTCCGGAAAGACAGAAAGAATGGGATCCGGTCTGCGGGTGGGGTACTTATCGGGGTTATCCTGGTCCTGACGCCGGTTATGATCCGGAATGCAGCTTTGGGCGCTTCTGTCATGAGCTTAAGTAACACCGGGACACTGAGCTTTATAACGATGAATAATGAACAGTTTGAAAGTTTTATTGGCTGGAATATGAACACTAAATATCTTTCAGCTATCATGGGTTCATCAAATGGTAAACTTTTCAAAGCGATCCTTCCGACACTGATGACACATCCAACGATCGGAAGCTACCTGGGACAGGTTTGGGACAAGCTTCATGCAACCTTCAGCTGGTTTGAAATCCCCAATAATGTCAATTTTTATTTTTACAGGGAATATGCTTCCGTATTGTCACTGACGTTCATTTCATTTCTGATCCTGTCACCCCTTGCATTGATCGGAATAGTTCTGGGGATTATTAAAAGGATTAATGCATGGCCAATCTACCTGATGATCGTGGTTTTTCTGTTTCCGATGCTTGTATTTATGGTGTTGTCAAGATACCGCATCATTTTTGCTGGAGTTTTAGTCCCCTTTGCAGCCCTGACAATTGCAGAATTGCTGGGGCCATGGAAGGGATGGAAAAATTGGCTGATAATCCTTTCCCTGGTTATAGTGGGATATTGGACTTCCAAACCAGGATCAGAAAAAGTCAGTAAAATAACAAGCGGAGATTATTCCGGTATGTGGTCTATTCATTACGGCAATACCGTCAATAAAGCATTGGAACAAAAGCAATGGCATAACATTGCCGGGTTATTTAATGATTATTTTACACGTTATGAGCCTGATAAGATCAAAAACATAAAACCTTTTTACCGGTGCAAAGAAAAGAACGAATCGGATATTTTCCAGTTTTTTTCGGGCATGCATGAAAATCTTGCTTTTGTTTATCAGCAGGCAAACGATACGAATACGGCAAAGGTTGAAGATGGTATTTCCAGGAAGCTGAAAAATGCTGCAAATCAATAAATCTCAATTAAGCATTCAAAGGGGCTGACTAAAAAGTAAATAGTATGATATTTTTCCCTTCTTTGTGTGCTTTGTACCTTCTTAGTGTTCATTGTGGTTCAGTTTTTTATAAATTAACCACAAAGGTCACAATGTTTTACACAAAGAACACAAAGACTTTTTAGACAACCTCACGGGGGTTGAGGTGATAAAATTAATATTGACCAGAAATCCCGGTTTTTTATTGATTAGCTTCAGATTGGAAATAAATTGAGCTTCATAAATGGATTCAAAAAGAACTGGTCCCATAATCTCATGAACGGTGATGTAAGCGTCGGGAATTACTCCAGAAATTTTATTGTATTCCATTTTGCTCAATTTTTTACATTAATCGGTTTTTTATAAAAAAAGTAATACAATTAGTAACAATTTCTCTGCGTCTCTGCGCCTTTGCGGTGAAAAAAAAAGGCTTTTTAGTCACCCTCGAAGCTGAAGGCGGAGGTGAGTTAATTAAAAATAATTTGCCGGTAATACGATTTGTTATATATTTGGAACAAGGATAAGAAGATAGCAGGGAAAGTAAAAGTCTTCAGAAAATTCATTCCTGGAATGAAGAAATACAAAAAATATATAATAGCAGGATTGGCATTTGTGATTTCGGTTTTTTTGATCAAAAACATTGATATAAACCCATTGTTAGTTACAACCCAGGATGTGGGTTCTCAGATAACTTATACGATTAACGGTATTTCCAGGGGTTCTGTCGCGACACAGGAAATAACCTTAATGAAGGATTGGATCAACGGGATCGGAATACTCTTAACGATCAATGGAAGACTGAATACGAATGATAATGTGATTTTAGTCCTGAATAGTGATTACAAAGTGCTTTGGCGTGAAACCTTTTCTTCAAAAAGTGTAAAAGACTATCAATATTATCCCCTGAATTTTGGTAAAAGTATCAAAATCGGCAAAGGAAAGGTCATATACCTTTGCCATTATTCAAATAACGGTGAGGAGAATAATCATGTCTCGGTTTGTTGCAAACCATACAGCACCTTGGGGAAATTGTATGTATCAGAGATCCATGAGAATGATGTATTGGGGGCAGTACAGAGTAAAACCAAACCCTATGCGGGAAGTTTCATAGTAAAAACCTATGAATCCGATTATAATACATCATTCATTTTAAAGCTTATTTTTTATTTACTGTCAGCCGGTATTACCCTGATCATCATTTATTACCGGCCTGTTTTCATATTCATTAACAGGCTCCCCCTTAAGCCCGAATTGATTTTTGCCATGTTGTCGGTTGTTTTTGGCACCATCTTCGTCTTCCTTACCCCTCCCTTGCAGGTTCCCGATGAACAAATTCATTTTGTCAGAGCTTATCAGGTTTCTGAGTTAAATATTTTTAAAAGCGATCAAACCTTACCACGGTCAATACTTCATCTGGATACAATCTATCAGCGCATGAAATTTTATTCCAGTGAAAAAACAAGTTGGCAGGAATTAGGGGCCATGACGAAGATAAAGCTGGAACCCGGGATCAGACAAGATAAAGGGACTGTTGACTATTTTATCCCGTATATTCCGGCAGCCATCGGGATCTTTTTCGGGAGAATATTTCAATGCGCCCCTGTAATTCTTTTATTTCTGGGACGAATTTTCAATTTATTTTTTGCAATCTTCATGATCTGCCTGGCAATTAAAATTACTCCGGTTCACAAATGGATATTTTTCTTATTAGGGCTTATGCCAATGACTTTGTTTATCCTGGCTTCATTGTCATATGATGTAATGGTAATCAGTCTTTCCTTTTTATTGCTTTCTTTAGTATTTCGTTTCCTGTGCGACGATAACCGGATAATTTCATCCGGAGATATTGCTGTCTTCATTATTATTGTTTTTTTACTGGCGCTATGTAAAACTCCCTATTACATGATAGGATTGTTGTTCCTGATAATTCCTATAAAAAAGACAGGTTCCTGGAAAAAACACCTGCTGGTATTTGCCCTTATCATTATTTCCATGTTCATTGCTACCCATTTATGGTCATTCTGCAGGACTTATTTATCACCAGAGAATAAAGTATTATCAGAGCAGATATTTGGTCTTCCCAAATGGATGTCGCCAGATAATCCCGGCGATCAGATTAAATTTATCCAGGATAATATTCCACCATTTATAGGAATTTTATTCAATACTACTTTTATATATATGGGGAGGACTTACCTTGAAGGCTTTATTGGAAATTTAGGATGGGAAGATACTCCATTCCCTTTCTTTTTTATTTTATCTTATATAATAATATTATTTATCACTGCTTTTGGAAGTTCAACTTTTGATATTACTCCCGGATGGAAGCGAAAAATTATCCTTTTTATATTTTTTATTCTTGGATATGTTTTGATCGAAACAGGGTTTTATGTATATTCCAGCCCATTACAGGGGGTTGCTGTGGAAGGGGTGCAGGGGCGATATTTTATCCCCTTTGCACCTTTATTCTTTATTTTATTTTACAATTTATATATAAATGAAAAACTCAATCTGGCTTTCAGTCTCCGGAAGGATGAGTTATTGAAATTAAAAGCCAAAGAAAGACCAAAGCTGATCCTTGAAATACAGAAAGATGAACAGATCTTCACGAAAAGTTTACACTTTGGAATCGTTTGCTTCACAGTTTTATCGTTGTTTCTTTCGGTGTATATCCTTGTTCACAGGTATTATTATATCGGTGAATCTGCAGCATCCGTCGAGGCCCGGAGGAGTGCGGAAACAACGGCACAAATTACGATTAAAATGATCCAGGAAAATCATCAGGCCGAGATCCGGTACATCAATTTAGCCAATGATGCTTCAAAAGCAAACAAGGCTGACAGTGTTACATTTTACCTTGAAAAAGTGATCGGACTCAATCCGGCTCATGCCCAGGCCGCACATACTCTTGCCTTGCTCTATTTTCAATTAAAGCAGAAAGACAAGGCATTAAAGGTCATCGAAAAAATGAAAGCCAATGGATTAGAGGTCCCCAAAGATCTTTTGAACCTTGCAAAATGATTTATGGGGAGATCCTCATGATTACTTTAAACAAAGCTTATGTGTTACTTTACAGCGCAATTTATCCATTTCATCCTGATCTCACTTTTTGTAAAAAATAAATACGATTATATCATGATTTTAGTTGGTTTAAAAAAAATAAACGATGGCTGGTGAAAAAAATCTTACAATCATTATTCCTGCGTATAATGAAGCAGATAATTTAGAACATTTATTGCCTGAGGTCGTTGATTATTGCAGGAAGAATTCCTGGAAAATCATAGTTGTGGATGATGGATCAAAGGATAAAACGCCTGATATCCTGAAAAGATATGATTCATCTGACGACTTTTCTATTATCCATCATAAATTGAATAAAGGTTATGGCGCTGCAATCAAAAGTGGTTTATCCGCCTGTGAAACGGCATTTGCTATAACTATTGATGGAGATGGGCAGCATTACCTGGAAGATATTGAAAAACTTTATAATAAAATGATCACGTCGGATGCAGATATGGTTGTTGGATCCAGGAAAGGATTAAAGAACGCCTCACTCATAAGACGAATGGGAAAATCAATGATAAGAAACCTGGCCAGACTGTTAATGAGTGTTCCGATACACGATATCAATTCAGGAATGAAACTTTACAGAACGGATCTCGCGAAAAAATACCTGTATCTTACCCCTGATACCATGGCGTACAGTGATATCATCACCCTGATTTTTTTAAATAACCGTCATCTGGTCCTGGAAGAACCTATTAAAATCAAAAGCAGATCGATTGGTAAAAGTACCATCAATATTCAAACCGCCTTTCAAACCGTGATGGAGATCATCAATATTGTTATTCTCTTCAATCCGATGAAAATATTTTTGCCCATTTCCATTCTCACACTCGTTCTTACACTGGCATGGGGTATCCCTCTGATCATAAAAGATCGCGGTGTAAGCACGGGAACCCTGCTGGGGATCATCTCCTCATTGATCTTCTTTTTCCTCGGACTTATTGCAGAGCAACTGTCACTCATTCGCAGGAATCAGAAATAAAAAACAGAAAATGCTCAAAAAGAATGATGCGTTGTCCCAGTTTTCCAATTTGCCTGACATGTCTGCTATTAATCATACATTCATTATTCCTGCATATAAGAATTCAATATTTCTTGAAGACTGTATAAAATCATTAAAACAGCAAACAATTTCCAGTATCATTATTATTACAACTTCCACACCTTCTGAATTTATAGCCGGAATTGCAAGGAAATATAATATTGAACTGTTGATCAATGAATATGACAATGGTATTGCCGGGGATTGGAACTTTGCATATAAAGCCTGTAATACGAAATACCTCACCCTCGCCCACCAGGATGATGTTTATCTGCCGGATTATACTGAAAAATGCCTCCTTTACGCTGAAAAAAAAACCAATTCAAATATGTTACTGGTTTTTACTGATTATAAGGAAGTTAAGACCAATAAGGAAAAAAAATCTTCACTTATAATAACAGTGAAAAAAATTCTTTTATTATTGTTCCTTTTCAGAAATAATTTCAAAAATCCATTTATTAAAAAAGGCATATTATCATTTGGTAATCCCATTTCCTGTCCAACGGTAATGTTCAATATTTTAAACATCGGTCCATTTGAATTTTCGGAAAAATATCGCTATAATCTTGATTGGGAAGCCTGGCTGAGATTAGCCAAAAGGGATGGAAAGTTTATCTATATTAACCGGAAGTTGATGTTACACAGAATTCACAATGAATCACAAACGATATCCCAGATCAGGGATAATAACAGGGAAAAGGAAGAAGAAATGATATTCATTTCAATCTGGAATAAGCCTTTTGCAAAATTACTGATGTCGATGTACAGATATGCCGCAAAATTGAATGTCAATACATTGGACTGAACCTGGACTCCTCTTATAGTTTGTATTCCTTTAATAAATTATTAACGAAAGCTTTTTTCTTCTCATTCGACTTTCCGTTCAGGGAAAATAAAGAATAAATAAATGTATCTTCAAGGATCAGGTTATTTCTTTTATAAAAGTTAAGAAATGATAAAATTAACCCCTCATTGTTATATCGTCCTTTAAGATAGCGTTTTTCTGTTTTTGTCTTTTTATCGTCATAGTAAATGTGGTTATGAACCACTTTCGCACATGGGCAATTCACTACTTTGTATCCAAGATTGTGAATCTGAAGTGCTACGTCATTATCCTCAAATGCGTTGATATATCCTGCAGAGAAATCAATTTTATTAATTATTTCCTTTTTAAATAAGGTGGCCCCCCCCGGAACCCAATCGCATGAGTGCCATTGAGCCGTTCTGATATCTGTTTCGTTTAAACCAAAATCTATAAGTGTAAATTTGATAAACCCATCTCGTATCTGATACTTTCCCCCATTAAATTGGACTTTCCCATCAGGAAACACTGTTTTACTGGTTACAGCCATAACTTTTTCATCCGACTTTGCCGTGATCAGCAATTCCTCAATCCATCCTTCCGTAATAAAAATGTCATTATCAAGATAAATGATATAATCCCCTTTTGCTTTTTTCACAGCCTCGTGACGTCCGCCGGGACATCCAAGGTTTTTATCCGAAAACGTCACATAAACGTTTTTTGCATCTACCAGGTGTGCCCTCAAAAACTCCTGGCTTTCCGGCAAAGAACCGTTATCAAATAATATAATCTCATAAGGCATCCTGGCCAATGATTGAATGTTCTCAATACACTTTATTGTCATTTCCTTTTTTTCATAAGACAAAATGACAAAAGACACCAATTTATCAAAAACCCCATCTCTCAATTCTATCCTTAATCGGGCTTCCTCCCTGATCCGGTTAATTTTATTTTTTATACGATCAGAAATAGGATTAACCTGACCGACCTCTGTAATCTGATGATGATGTAATATTTCAGGAAGATACACAAATGAGGAATCCGGAAAATGAAATGCAGATTTTAAGGCAATATCATAATCCTGAACACCATCAAACCTGGAATCGTACAAACCTGTCGACAGAAAAACCTTTTTATTAATAATACTGAAAAAGCTTAAGGTCTCATATTTCAGTAGTGTTGAAAAAATATATTTTCCAGCATACTCAATGGGAAACAAATTTTTATCCCCTGCTTGTTCTTTCCCATTATTTAAAAGTTCGGAGAATCCAAAGATTGTTCCGGACTTTGATTTCAGCTCGTTCATTAATTTTTGAATGGCATCATCCTCCATCCAATCATTACTGTTTAAAACCGAAATCCAGTCACCTGTTGAATCTATAATGGCAGCATTTAAGGCTGAACTTATTCCCTTATATGGTTGATGAATGAATAATTTAAACCGGGGATTGGTTATAAAACCTTGAAGGATATTCATTACACCCATGGTGTAAGAGGGATCAATGACAGCAATGACTTCCAGATCATTGTATGTTTGAGATAATGCCGACTCCAACGACTTTTGAAAATTATCACTATCATTGTCAATAACAATGATCATTGTGACTTTATCATTATTATAGGGAGCAATTTCAATAGCAGTTTTCTTCCCGGAAATTTTGTCCGAAAACCTTTTCACTTTCCTGCTGAACCTCTTATAAAATACAATTGCATTGAAGTTAAAAAGAAAGCCGACAAAATACCTGGTTATTTTATTGATATACCGCATTGGATTCTTAAGATGAATGAGATAATGCAAAATAGTCACTTTATTGCATAAACAACTAATTCTGATTGACCTTGTTTCCTTAAAATATTTACTTCGCGAAGAGTTACTTTTGAAAATCCTGCCGATTTAACCCTATCACAAATATCATAAAGGGAATGTCTGTAAAAAACAGGTGCTGATTTTGAACCACCTATCCGACTTTCGTGATATTCTGGTTTTCCTTCAAATACAATTTCTTTATTTACAATAGAAGCTATCTTAACTGTTTTTTCAATGTCATATAACGGCACAGTGAAAAATACCCCCCCCCTTTGCGCAGCACCCTGAAACACTCAGAAAACCCTTTAATATCATCAGGCACATGTTCAAATACCTGACTTGAAGTTATAATATCAAATTCATTGTCATTAAAAGTTAGTTTTTGGACATCCTGGTTTAAAATACCATCTACAAATTCCCCAGAATTCTTATCTGGGAAATATTCGCTTGTAGCAACTTTTGAGAAATGTGATTTTAGGAAATCAAGCGTAGAACCGTAAGATGACAATTCGTATACTACTTTATTAAAATCCCCATTAATGTGTTCTTTGATTATTGGTATTAATGATAGGTTTGTAGCAGTCGACTTGCATTTAAGGCATCGAATAAGAATAGGTCGCTGTCCAAGCGATATAAAGTAGCTTTTTCCGCACAGAGGACAATTGTTTTGTGATATTTTCCATTTATATACAGCATCTGCCCGGGATAAATAATGGAAAATTAAGGTCGAATAACGGAAAATTAAGGACAATCTTTTTAGTTTCATGTCGAAACTCTTAAATTTATTTTATTAACTTACACACAAATTTATGGGATTTCAGGAGCAAGTGATAAATAATAATTATTATCATTTGACAAAGACCATTTGATATTGCGCAATGTTACCTTGCTAATAAAAAGCCAGCTGATTTTTCTTTATTTTACATTACGAAATAAGTTGAATATCTTTAAAAGTTGAAAAGAATAGGTGCCAAACAACAGGCATGTCAATGCTTTTATTTTGACGAATGGTGTACTTTTGCCGCCAAGGGCGCGAGAAAAGTACTTATTTGCTGCTCGCCTGTCATTATTTACAAGATACCTGAGCCCTTCGATCAGATTCAGTAAAGCATTTACCTGAATGAATTGTTTGGGTGTGAGGTCATTCTTGTATCTATCCAGCAAAAAAAAATCACATTTAATACAACTTTCAATTTCCTTTGTAAGACTGATTGAGCTTAAATAATATCCACCTAATTTCATGCGGATGAAGGTAAACCTGTTCGTAAATTTGGCTATTCTTAACCACAAGTCGAAATCCTCTCCGACTGATAATGCTTTATTTTCATCAAATAACCCGGTCTTTTCAAGAACCGATCTTCTCACTACTGCGCCTGAAGTGGCAATGCCGTTCCAGTTTAGCAATAGATCCATATAAGCATTCTTATTTGAAATTTGCCTGCAAACAAATTGCTGTGTCTTATCAGGTTTGTGATCCCCTACAACAGTAAAATTGTGATATATAAAATCACTGTTTTCAAGAACGGGTAAACAGAACTTCAATTTTTCAGGGAACCAGTAATCATCGGAATCCAAAAAACAAATCCACTCGCCAGTTGATTGCGTAATCCCAATATTCCTGGGCCTGGCAGGCCCACCCCAATTTTCATTCCAAATATATTTTATTGAGAGTCGATTACTAAAAGACTCAACAATTTCTTTTGAGTTATCTGTTGAACCATCATCACTAACAATAACTTCAAAATCCTTATAAGTCTGATTGACCAGAGATTCTAAAGCTATTTTCAACCGTCCAGATCGGTTATAGGTAGGTATTATTACAGAAAAGAGCATTCTTTGAGACATAGTATGCGCAGTTTTTATCCTATGCAATATGAGAAATCATTAATATGGATAGAACCTGTATTATCTCTTATGTGGAAATATTTTACTTTCCCAATGTAACTTGCCCATTGTGTAAAAGTACTTGGCGGGCCAATTAAATAATCACATTTACTCATAATTAATTGATCAATATACCATTTATTGTTTGATACAATTATTCCTTCCGTTTCATTTATAGTAATGTTTTCATTTGAAAATAAAATGAATTTAATTTCCTTATCTGATCGTTTATTCAATTCAATGGTAATATTATTCATATATATTTGATAAATATCATCAGTAAAGTAATATTTACCATTTTCCCAGGATTTATAATCGCCTTTGCGAATATGAACACCAATAATATGATATTTACTGCGATCTAATTTCATGACATATTTATAGAGATCATTATCATTATAAAGATCAGATAGTAAAGAATACTTTTTAATAAAATAATCCTGATACTTTTTAGTTAATTCATTTACCCTGAAACACCAGCCTCGCGTCAACACTAGTTTCTTTTTGAGAATTGTATTATAGTAGAGTTCGTTTTGATCAAGATTGTTACACTCTAAGGTTTTAATAAGTCTTATTTTTCTTAAAGACTTGATTAAAAAGCATATAGTATTTCCAAAAAAGAAATTTTTTATACCGTAGTATTTTGACATATTCTTAAAACTAGGATTTAAATAGTTCACTTTATTTTCAATACAAAAAGCTTCAAAATGAATTGCCTGAAACAACCTGTTACTATGATTACCAGCAGCATTAAAAACTATTATCATTCATTATCTCTTCAAAAATTGTGCATAACGGAAGTCCGTATCAAAATTTCCTGAACGGAACGGTTGGCTGGTAAATGCATTAATTATTTGATTGTTTTAATAATTTAACCTGAGTTCGATGCATACATAAGATACTGCTGATAACATAGAATAAAGGGCACTAAAATTGAATTTTCAAAACAGCACTCTTAAGGGCATCAAGAAATCCAGTTCCGTACTTCAGATCAGGTTCCATGTAATTTCCTTCGGCCCATTCATTCCATGATTTTATAAATACTATGCGATCTTCAACAGGCTTATTTTTAACAGTGTTAAGAATATCGGATACATGCTGTTCGAATAGCCCGGGTGTTGCATTATAAAAAATAAGACCTTTCTTTCCACTTCTTGGCGAATGATCCCATCCGGAAATTATTGTTGGAATACAGCTTAGATCTTTATCTTCGGGTCCTGAAAACTTTTTAATTGCATGTTTAAAATTATAAATATAAGGAAGTCCAAAAAGTTCATTCAGGATTTTATCAAGAACTTTTACCGGGAAGGATCGGCCAAAACGCATAAAGTCCTGCAATCTTATTATATTAACTGAATCGAATGACATTTCCAGTATCTTCTTATAATCTTCGAAATTAACCGATTGGCCAACAAAATAAATTCCGCTCAGGCCATTTTTAATTGCTAAATTCTGCCATTGTTCTATAAATGATTTTGCATTTGGAATTTCAAAGGGTTTCAAAATTTCAAATAAAGGTTTACCATGAACGGTTATATAACGTTTATCGAAGAATGCCGGTAGTACGTCATAGAAGTGGTTTTCAAAATCTTTCTCGCCAGGATATAATTGTTCAATTAAAACATTTCGATTTAATAATCCGTGATGGAAACCCTTCCAGGATTCATTCGCCCAGCTGAGGCAGAAATTAAAGTCCGGCTCTCCTGATTTAAGAACTTCATTAAATGGACGTTCTAATAATCGCTTACCATTACCAAACCAATAATGCCAATAGCAGAAGCCTTCAATCCCATATTCTTTGGCCATATCAGCTTGTGCCTTGCGTGTTTCAGGTACCCGTAAATCATAAAACCCTAAATCTGCCGGAACACGGGGCTGATAATGACCAACAAAAAAGCGTTTTGCTTTACCAACATTTGTCCATTCGGTAAATCCCTTTCCCCACCATTCATCATTTTCAGGAATTGGATGAAATTGAGGTAAATAAAGCGCAATTAGTCGAACGTTGTTGGTGTTCATAAAGCTAATCTTCCACAGTCGGTTTTCGTATCTTGTTCATAAACAATCCCCTCTCCCTTCTCTTAACATCATCATTTCCTTATTATAATTCATTTCAATTTGTGCATTAATGGTTTAATTTGGCGTCATCGCATGGTTCCATTATCTTACAATAAAAACTATTGCGGATTTCAGTGGTCACTTTCACGCTGAAATTCTCTTGATAGTGAAGATAGGCATTCTGAGCCAGAGTCTGAGCATTATCAGGATCATCCAACAAATATGAGATATGTTCAACGAATTCCGACGAGGTCTCTGCGATCATCACATTCTTCCCGTGAGTGAGATCAAAACCATAGCAAGCTTTCGAGGTGCCGACAACAGGGACACCTTGCGACATCGATAAGAGCACTTTTAATCTCAGGCCGCCCCCGCCCAGACGGACAGGGATAACATGCAGGCTATTTGGAATGAAAGTATTGATGTCGTCAATAAAGCCGGTAAATACGATATTTCTGTTATGTCTGTATTTTCGTTTAAACCGTTTGGACCATTTCCCTATAACATAATACTTGATATTGTATTTGGATAGATGAGGATAAATCTCCTCAATAAACCAGCGAACCGCATCTTTATTCGGTGAATGGTATTCCGGACCTATAAAAATTAGCTTATCTAACGAAAACGAGCTTAAAGATACAGCCACATCCGGTTCTTTGATTAAATTTACGGGAGACCTGTAAATCTTCTTACCCGGCAGAAGATTTTTAAGCCTTTTCTCATCGTCCGTGCTGAGAGCGATGATACTATCATAACGCGCAAGGAACGCTGACTCGATGGTTTTTACATTCTCTACAATATAACTGCTGTAATCCTTTCGTTCCGTCGGTTCCAGGGACGATTGATCATGAAGCAACGAATACCGGGATTCATGATCAATATAAACCGTCTTGACATCACGTGGCATAATATTAACCAAAGCTAAGGTATGAACGTATTCAGCCTGAATAATATCATAATGATTTTCCTTCAGCAATCTATTCAGTGCATTGAGATAGTTTATATCGGTCGATAGGAAAGGATACAACAAATAATGATTGTCGAAGATTCTGCTTTCTGATGTAATGGCCCGCCGGAGTGAAGAATACACAAACCGTAAAAGTGCATAGATTTTGTTTTTAAAGCCCTCGTTGTCAAATGTTGATGCAATTAAAGTGACGTTCGTCCATATTGCTTTTTGAGCCTCTATGCGATCCAATAAATCTTTGTTGGGTGCAGGCATCAATACAGTAAAATTGTATCTGCCCCGAAGGTTTTCGATGAAGGTATAACTTCCGATCTTTCCACCGTCATCGGGCGGAAACGGCACAAAAGGCAATAGAACCAATATTGATAATTTCTTTTCCATAATCAGAATCGGTTTTTAAATTATATGTCGATGAGTGTGTTATTATGAGTGATCAAGAAAATAATATTATGGAGGGGGGTATATGCTACACGGATTCCCATTATAACATAAAACTTAATTGTGTTTTTCAAAATGGTCTTCATTTTCATAGAAACGAGTTGAGGTTTTTTAGTAATTTTTTAAGTCTTATTAGATAACCTGCAAACGCAGTGCGGCTGGCCACGAAATAAGAATATGACATCAATACGCGGATATAATCGCGCATGGATAATAAATGCCAGTATCTGTGCGTGTAAGCTAAAAGTGCCTTCTGTTTGCCAGCTGCAACAGTGGAATGCGTCTTTGTTTCGGTTATGAAACGGTAATTTCCTAATACACGGTCTATGTAAAAAAATTTATAATGCAGCGCTGCTTTCAGAAGAAATTCATAGTCCATTGAGTAGTGATTATTCACATCGAACGGGCCTACGGTCTCCTGCACGTCCTTAAGATAGAAATATGAGGATGGATTTATTGGGAACGGAAATTTCCACCATTGCAGTATTTCATAGTATGTTAGTTTAGGAGGCAAATACCAATCGACCAGCTTGCCGTCGTCGTTCCAAACGTTGCATTTGCCGACAACGAAATACACGCTCTTGTCCCTGTCCAGAAGATCAACAGCGGCCTGAAAAGCGCCGGGCTCGAAAAAATCGTCTGCATTTAAGTACACTATAACCTCCCCTTTGGCCATTCGATACCCCTTGTTCATCGCGTCGGCTTGGCCCTTGTCTGGTTCTGAAACCCATTGTAAATGGCTGTACTTTTTTAAGATTTCTACTGTGCCGTCGGTGGAGCCGCCGTCTACAATAATGTGTTCGAAATGAGGATAGTTCTGTCCTAATACGCTCAATATGGCTTGTTCTATAAACCGAACAGAATTTAATGATGGCGTTATGATAGAAATAATCGGACTCATGAATTTTCAGTCCTCTTAGTTTGAAGCTTTTGAAGTTGTGCTATTTGTAAAAACGAGTTTGCAAATTCTATAACTTCTTTAACGTTGTATTCTCTGGCTATGGACTCTTGCTCAAAGTGCGGACCGGGGGAAAGCGATTCCCAATAATCAGCCATAACCGGAGCTAAAGATGAAGCTGATTTGCCATCAAAAAAACGGCTGTCCGGCGGATTCTGCTCACGGTGTACCGGCAGATCCGAAAGAATAAGAGGCTTACCGAGGCATCTTGCATCTTCAACCACAGTGCTCCATCCCTCGAACAACGATGGCTGGATAAGAGCTATGGAACGCCTGACGAGTTGAATTTGATCATTCTTGGGAATCAGGCCCAATAAATAAATCTGACGCGACAAGCCTGACGTATGTATAGTTTGAAGAATTAAATCTGAGTAATCCGGTCTTCTATAATCATATATATGACCAGTACAAACGACCACCGGTTCTATACCGCTGTCTTTTAACAATTTTAAAGCATAGAAAACCGTCAAATGATTTTTATGCTGCCAAAACTGGTTGCTGATAATAAAATATTTATCCGGCAGGCAATATTTACGTTGGATTTCCTTCGAATCTGCTTCGTACCATTGCGGTTGGGAAATGATCTTAAAAGGCAAAACTTTTGTCGTACAAGATGCATGAGGATAGAATTTTCTGAAATCTGTTTCGGCAGATTTGCTGCTTAATACGACAATGGGGGCTTTATGAGCTATGAGTGCAAATTCACGATTACGATTTCTGATCTCATTCTCTGTGAAATATTCAGGAAGATATTTATGCTGAAAGTCGTAAATCCACGCCGCTGTATTTTTGAGCCTAAATTCATTGTCATAAGAATTAATGGGATAGACAAAGTCAAAATTATTTTTTTTAAGAATTTTAACCCATCCATAAAAAGAAGAAGTTAGAATATGTGCTATGATTACCCTTTTAATCCGGTAAAAAATGGACGATCGGACATCTACCTCGACGATATTAACATCCTTCAGGTAATGTTGTACTGATTTGATAAAATTTTTATCCGTCAATGAATCAGCCAATAGTGAGACCTCGAAAGTCGCACGTGTCTCTTGCGGGAGGCTCGCCAATGCAAGTATTATATTTCGTATGTATTCCATGCCGCCTATCCAATCACGGCCACCTTGCATTACAAGTCCGATACGAAGAGGTTTTGTCATATGCTCATCAGTTCCGCCCGGCACCATTGTGCAAAGGACCGGATACCTTTTTCAAGTGTAACAGAAGGTACGAAGCCCAAACCGGCTAACAACGAAATGTCGCTCCGCCAGTTACGAGGCATCCCGGGAGGTATTACCCCATCGAACAACGGTTCAGTCTCCATATCAAGAGCCTCCAAAATGATATGGCATAGTTCCTTAATCGTTACTTCTCGACCGGAACCAAGGTTGTAAACTTCACCGGTCATAGGTGCGTTTGCCGTTATGATTTGCATAGCAGATGCAATATCCCTGACATGAATAAAATCCCGGCTTTCATTGCCGGTACCCTGTAAGATCAGTTCTTGTTTCGTGATTGCCTTCCGGCAAATGTCCCAAATGACCTGGCGGCGCAAACCGGGACCATAAGCTGAAAAGATGCGCGCGCTTGCTGTATGCAAACCGAACACATTGGCGAATTCGGCGCACATTATTTCACTCTGCCATTTGTGATAACCATAAGCAGAAATTGCCTGGATTGGCGCATCTTCAGAAACAGGCAAGTGTGACGGGTTACCGTAAACTGCCGCGCTGGAAAGAAGGATGAAAGCACATTCCGGCAGATTCTGGCGAAGCGCTTCGAGCAGTTCAAATGTCAGAACGGGACCGTCATAGAAATCTGCGTGTGGATCTTTCATGGCGGCAGGTACGGAGGCGCGTCCTGCACAATGGATCAGCACATCCGGTTGCCAATCAGCGAGCAGTTGTGCAAGGTGAGGGTTTGGCAGATCAATCTGTTCGTAGCGTTGCAGATCAGCAAGTGGAGCATTTTCAGATGGGATACGATCAATGCCATAAACTTTGTATTGTTGTTTGGTAAAGTGGTGCGCAAGAGCACGACCGATAAAGCCAGAAGCTCCGATGACTAATACATTTTTACGCGCATGGACTGGAGATGTCATAACGATTTCTTAACGGTAATGAAACTATAGAGACGACCCGGATCTTGATTTATATTATCTGCACGGTTGGCAAGATAGCAATTAATAAAATGACTCCATGGATATTTTTCTGAAAGCAGAATATGCGTGATTCGGTAGCCAAGCAGCCAAATGAATGGTGCCTGGATTATCCTTAGCCAGTCGTGCCGGGATAGAGGGAAATAGTTAATGATAGTTGCCATTGGACCAAGCACTTTCGTAATTTGCAGGCCTGCTCTGGTAAGGGCACCCAGGTATTCTTCCAAAAGGTATGCGTTTTCGCCACCATAAAGATGGTGCAGAGGATGGTTGTCAAGAAAAATTGGCAGATCATCTTTCTTGCTTATGACATGCTCGCGTGTGGCAATGAATGTGCCACCGGGCTTGAGCACACGAACGATTTCATTACACATAGTTTGCAGGTCTTGCGCGTGGTGCATAACCTGTCGGCCATACACCAGATCAAATAGCGAATCAACGCACGGGATTTTTTCCGCATAACCATTGAGCGGATGAATGGAAAGATTGCTTTGCTCAATGAGCGTGCGAATCGCTTCTCGCCCAACAATGGGACTTGCATCCGGTTCGAGGGCAGTGACCTGCCACCCGGTCTTTGCCAGCGCATAACTACTGATGCCGCGCCCCGCTCCAAGGTCGAGCACACTGCCTGTTTTGCGTGGTAGAATTTTACACACTGCTTGCCATTCTCCGCTGGCTTCATATCGTTGTGCAGATTCTATAAGAGGATCGTCATAGTAACAGGCGCGTACAAGTTCACACTGATCGGGCTGTTCGCGCAACCAGATGACAGCTTGTTCCCATGTGACGTTATCTTTCACCTTTATCTAATTCTTTTACAACTCGTGCCGGATTGCCTGCAACAATACTATAAGGCGGCACATCCTTTGCAACAACCGAACCTGCCGCAATGACAGAACCTTCACCAATGTGAACGCCTTTAAGGATAATGACATTAAAACCAATCCAGACTTTATCGCCAATGACTATAGGAGACATCGACACGACATCCCAATTTTTAAGTTGAGCAGCACATTTAACGCCGCCTTCCTGCAAGCCAACTCTCCATCTTTCGACATCTTCAGCGCGGTTTTGCCAGCGCACAGAGTGTGAGTCGTGATCTACGATCGTGATACCCCATGCTGTTAATACATCCGAACCAATTCTGATCTCTGTGGCACAAATAATAGTCGTGCCTGCGCCAATATAAGTGCGATCTCCAATAGAGACTTTTCCAATTTCACGTTCAAGGATGATAGAACCATTAATATAGCATTTCTCACCAATCTCTAACCGCACAATATTTGAATCTCCGCGGTTATCCAAAGAAAAATTTGACCCTAAAACTGTTTGAAGGCCAATATGCAAATCATTACGGTTTCGTGGATGCTTGATTAATTTTCGAAAAATATTGTTCATTATATAATTCTTTAAATAATTTATTTTACCAGCTGTCAATATGCGTATTAATATTCTTTTTAGGTGCGTAAATGGCGTACGAAATGGTTCTCGCCGTAATAAGTTCTTCAGTTTATCAAAGGCGATTTCATCGGCTTGTACTGTTTCTGGAAAAGAGATGGGATTATTCCAATTGCCTCGCAAAATGATATCAAGCGATTGATCGTAGAATATAGGAATTTCTTCAGATGTTGTGTGGGTCCCCAAATTGTCAAACCCACCGACCCAAACAAGGGAATGATAAGGATAAAGCGTAAGTTTTTCTTGGCGAAAAGTTTGCCAGTACCAGCGAATATCCCAAATATCAGTTTTATCTCTCTGTGTACTTTGCAGCATCGCATAATATGGAAAAGCTCCATCCAGGTCAAAACGAGCCTTTAAGCGGGAATCAGCGTTTAATTCCGCCATAGCGGGTCCTATATCCCATGAAAATAATTCCCACGCCCGTTTCCATGTCGCCCAACCGCAGGAAGTAATCAAGGGGAGGAAGAATGAATCTGTTTCAATTTTTGGATGAATGAGCGCCAAATATCCGGCCACCTGTGCTACTCTCTCATCATCAGTGTAACGGTCCAGCGATTGAAGCATGAAGTCGAGAAAGAAAGGATGCAGGATCAAATCATCTTCCACGACAATAACGCGTCCATATTGTGTGCACAATTCGGTCACGCCATTTACGATTGAATGGTCCACTCCCATATTTTGCTCGTGCTCAACCACGCGGGCATCGTTCAGACGCGGGGCAAATTCATGAACGACCTGACGCGAGGCCATCACACCGGCGGTGTGTTCAGGCTTTTTTGCGCCGTCGCAAAAGATATATACTGCACACTCTTCTAACCGAGCACAGTTCAAAAGGGAGTCAAATAACTTGCGGGCATGTCCTGGACGGTTGTAAGTGAAAATGGCAATGGGGGTTTTCGCGTTCATGTTATGAGCTTATGTTAGGCGATGCTTCGGGACTTGGTTTAAAGTTAATTCCCACTTGGGCGGGCAATATTTGGCCCATTTGCTGCAGAAATAAGTTTGTCGTGTCATGCTGCCCAGATTCGATCATATACACGCAACATAAAGTTGGAACGGTTACAACTCACTGGTTTCTCTGTGTTTTGTTGAAGCTTAATGTAAAAATAGCCTAAGAACCCTTTGAACTCGTTTTACTAAAAACCACCAATTGGGATTTAGTGCTTGTTGACTTGTCAGCCAACGATCGAAACTCTTGAACGAGACAGGAGGCCTTTTTAACCCGTGCCTGGTTAATACCCAATTTGCATGCTCTCGCCCAAATAGATACGCAAACGGCCCCCCCAATTTCTGATTTCTCTGTGCTTCAACCCCTGTCCATACACCTTGTTGTCCATCAGGATGATGGGAATAATCATGATCTTGATGGATTGTAGTGAGATATGAAGTAGCATCAACCAAAGCGCCTTTAGATGTTAAAACATAATAATACATCCAATTATCACAAACGGTTCGTCCAATTGCAAAAGGTGGAAATTTCCCCCATAATCCTTTCGAAAACAAGAAATAGTCGCCAGCATGAATATCGTCTAAAGTAGTTGGAGTCAACCTTTTATAAATATCTTCCTCCCAATCGGGATTTGAAAAATCTATGAGATCGGTCTGCTTAATGTGTTGTCGCCCAGTAATAACACAAAAACACTTGAATTTTTCACTTACAATCTTGGCCATTTCAAGCGTGTCATGAAAAAGAAGAGTGTCGGTTGTGACAAGCAGCAATGTGTTGTATTCGGAAAGAATTTCTGCCTTCTCAATCATTGAATCCATAAGTGGTGTGCCAAACTCGTTGCAAATAATATCTGGGACATGAGTAACTCCCAAATCGCGGCAAGCATCAGCAGTACCTTCGTCGTTTCCCATAATTAGTATTTGAGGCTTGGGACGAAGTTGCGTCCAGCTCGCAATGGCATTGCGTTGGATAATTCCAAAATGTCCCCGAAAGGGTCGCGGAGTACCAAAAATTGTAATCATATATTGGCTAAGATATATAAATCAAAGGATCTGATCGTAGTAATTTATTGTTTCCTGGATGCCACTATCTCTTCATCTGGCTGAACATTTTCAAGCAACCGCTTCATTACTTCCTTTAAATAAGGAAGTTTATTGCGAGTTGTAAGAACGTAGCTTAATGTAATTTCTTTATTCATATTTTAATATGGAAAAACTGATTTATAATATTCAATTGTTAACTTAATACCTTCTGATAATTCAGTAAATTTAAAATCGGGAAAAGATTTTCTGAAACGGATATCATCCATAACTTTTCGTGGTGCACCATCTGGCATACTTTTATTCCAGGCAATTATTCCATTGTAGTTATTGTCTTTTATAATTAAATTCAATAATTCTTTAATGCTTAAGCCTGAATTTTGTGCGACATTAACTGGTTCTTTATAAATATAATCATTAATATTTTCAATAGTTTGTTCAACTATTCTAGCAAAATCTTTGGCAAATAACCATTCTCTTATAGCTATTCCGCTGCCCCAAACTTCTATTTCCTGTGCTCCTTCTTTTTGGGCCTTCACAACCCTGCTTATTAGCGCATTTAAAGCATGAGCTTTGTTCGGATCTGTAGAATCAAATGGTCCATACATATTCGGAACAAAGTAGTTAATTGATTTAATATCATATTGCATGTTATAACATTCGCTTAAAACTTCTATCATTCTTCGCGTGTTACCGTATGCAAGTACTGACTGATGAACTTTACCGGCCCAAAACAAATCTTCTGAATAGGCATCAATATTTCCGGGATAAGCACAATTTGCAATAGGATTTATTAATATGGTTTCAGGTGATTTTTCTTGTATGGCTTTATATATATTAAGTAACATTCGCATATTGATATCAAATATATTGGCGGCAATTTGCGTGACATAATTTAAACTGCCGACCAACGCAGCACAATTTACTATAATATCGGGTTTAATTTTCTTAAAGACACTATTTGTATTATTTAAATCTGTCAGATCTAAGCCATCGTGTCTCGATAAAACCACAATATCATTTTTGCTCGTCTTTAAAACTTCAGTAACGTTTTTTCCAACAAAACCATGACCACCTAAAATTAGTATATTCATATAATAAACCTCCTAATCTAAAAGCGTTATAAATCAGTTTTTTGAATCTTCTTCCTGCACGAATGGACAGTGGTTGTCAACCAGTGGAATGCTTTATCAGGCAGTAAGAAACAGTCCTAAGGCTCCACATATTCGACGGTGGCTAATCTTCCCTGACAATTTCACTAACTCATGTAGAGTCCGCCATTAACTGATATTACTTGCCCTGTCAGGTATTCGGTATCAATAATATACTGAATAGTTCGATAGATCTCCTCAATCTCTCCAAATCGCTTTTGTGGAATCGCTCCACGAATTTCTTCACGTGCTTCTGGTGGGATCTGATAAAGTATGCCCGCATCGTAATATCCAAGAGCTACACAGTTACATGTGATGCCCATACTCGCATTCTCAATAGCGACAGTGCGCGTCAGGCCTACCAATGCGGCCTTTGAAGCGCTGTATGCTGATGTACCCATCATAGGACGTTGAAACACAACAGAAGATAAGGTTATGATTCTGCCGTAATGATTGGCGCGCATTGAGGGTAGAACTGCCCGGATGACATTAAACGATCCAATTAGGTTAACTTCCACAACTTTACGCCACGCTTCAGGTGAAAATTTATGCACAAATCCATCAATCGAGATTCCAGATGCATTGATTAACACGTCGATACGCTCAAATCGATCTAGTATATCTTTAACCATGCTTTCAACTGCCCCATAATCAGCTATATCTGCCGCCACACTGTAACCCGGCTTGTTAGGATTGTGATTATGATAATGCAGTATTAAATTATCCTGCGTGAACATGGTTGCCAGTTTAGTACCAATCCCACCTGACGCACCGATAAGCAATATGTTTTTACTTCGCATCAGCCGATCTCCTTTCTCAGTTTTGTTTCCATTTCAAGAATTTTTCGTCGCTCGCGTTCTTTGTAAGGTCTTGCAGGGATACCAAAGTATACTTGCCAAGGTGCAAGGCTCTTTGTTACCAAAGAACAAGTGCCAACCGTTGCTCCTTCACTCAAGATTACGCCGGGGTAAACAACGCAATTCGTACCTAATAATGCATGTTTCTCAAGAATAACAGGCTCGATATGCAAGTCTGCATGGTAGGCATCAGGCACAGTTGGGTTTGTCAGGCCACTGCCTAAATAGTCATCTGAACCGCATATGATTCTGCATCCTGCAGCGAGACCAGAAAAATCTCTCAAGACACAACATGCACTCTTACCGCCGATAATGCTACAAAATGGGGCGATGTGTACATAATCACCAATTTCAAGTGCAGTTGTAATATAGCAGAATTCATCGATCGCAACATGATTACCGATTGATGCAAGTTCAGGGTATTTGATCACAACACTACCCGCGATGCGAACATCTTTGCCACAATATTTCAATTTGCTGTAGTCAAATTCTTCCATATTAGACCTCTTAAGTAAATTTAATAAAATAATAGTTTCAAAATAATAGTCACCTTTGTTTTTCATCCAGAAAAGAACTTAGCAGAGCATATCTTTTCTGTAAGTTATTGCTGCTGTTTTTCATGCAGCAAATATTCAAAATATTTCTTTAAAATGCAAATGTTTTTTTTGACGAATCTCAAGAATGAGAGCCAGCCGGCATTTGATCACCAACCTGCGCGGATAAGCTTTACAACTGCATCAACTTCCACATCGCTCAAGTTCTCGTGCACCGGAATCGAAACTTGTCGCGCGTTAAATTCTGCTTGCCCGGTTAATTCATAGTGCAGTCCACCAAATACCGAATTATGATCAATTCGTAAATGCACTACCGATGCCGGAACGTTGTGCTCTGCCAGTTTGCGGATAAAGTTTTCGCGCCGTTCCACAAGCATTGTAAACAACCAGTAAGCGTGCGTTCGATCGTCAGCCGCGCGCAACAACTCAATTCCTGGCACGTTTGCCAGTTGTTGCCGGTACACTGCACCGATTTGTTGACGTCGCGCCAGTCGCTGTGGAAAATCGGCCAGATTACCCAACCCTACCGCTGCGGCAAGATCATTCAAATGATACTTGTAACCGACTCCTGTAATGTCATATTCACGTTCACCAAGAATAGAGGGCCGACTGTTCGCCCGATCGATGCCAAACCAGCGCCGAACAATAGCTTCCTTTGTGTCCTCTTCATTTGTGCAACACAGAGCGCCACCGTCACCTGTAGTAAGATGCTTGATAGCCTGAAAAGAAAAAGCCGTAAAGCGTGAAATTGTGCCTATGGGTTTTGATTTGTATGTAGCGCCAAGAGCATGCGCAGCATCTTCAATAACAGCAATACCATGTTTTGAGGCTATTGCATTGATCTCATCCATATCACATGGGTAGCCACCCCAATGGACTGGCATAATAGCTTTCGTTCGAGGTGTGATTTTCTCGACAATTGAGGATGGCGATATATTTCCTGTTAGCGGGTCAATATCGGCAAAAACCGTGGTTGCATTTTGCATGAGAATTACCAAGCCAGTCGAAACGAAAGTTTGAGCAGGCAAAATTACTTCATCTCCAGGACCTACACCCAATAAAACTAAACCCAGATGTAAAGCAGAAGTGCCACTATTAACCGTCACTGGCTTAGCCAGTCCTAATCGTTTTTCTAATTCAGACTCGAACTCTTTAACAAGCTTTCCTTCACTTAACCAGCCGGAATCAAGAACTGATTTGACCAACTCGATAGATTTTTGAGATATGTGTGTGTTAAAAAATTCCATGGCCTCACCCTAAAAATTCGTTTTGCCATTCCAAATAAGGCCGCACAACACCGGGAATATTTCGACCCCAATTGGCTCGTACACTCCCCGATTCCCCCTTGTCAATTATGTTAAAACTCACGCTATCCCATTCCAAAAAATGAATTTGATACATTGGAGATTTTGTGCTCACTTCAGCTACGACACTGATACGCCCTTCCGCGAATAAGTTTCCAGGAACGGTACAGCGAGAGCGAAAAATTCCTTTTGGTTTTGCTTTGTCTCCCCAGCTTCGTTCATCAAAATCAGCAGAAACAAATAAAATCTGACCTTGCTCATTCACAAAACTAAAAGCCGATAAAAGATATGCATCTTGTTTATTATTCCAATATTCCATTTCAATAGAAATTGAATCGCGAATATCGACTGTATCTGAAATTCTTTCGCATGTAATTACTCGAATTGATTTCAAACGAACCACATCATCACCAGGAGCATTAAGTGGATTATCCCAGTTCCTCTCTGCAGACATGCCTACCCAACAATTTAAATAATGATTAGTTACTTCTACAACATCCCCTATAAGCCTGATACTTCCCTGGTCAATCCACACTCCATGTTGACATAGACGTGTCACCGCTCCCATGTTGTGGCTCACAAACAACACGGTTCTCCCCTCGCCTTTGCTCACCTCCCCCATTTTCCCCAGGCATTTTTTCTGAAACTCGGCATCGCCTACTGCCAGTACCTCATCAACAATTAAAATCTCACTTTCCAAATGCGCCGCCACTGCAAAGGCAAGGCGCACATACATACCCGAGCTGTATCTTTTTACCGGCGTATCTATATAACGCTCTACACCCGAAAAATCAACAATCTCATCGAATTTCCGGGTTATCTCTTTTGTGCGCATGCCCAGGATAGCACCATTAAGGTAGATATTTTCACGACCTGTGAGGTCAGGATGAAAGCCAGTGCCGACTTCCAGCAAACTGGCTACGCGACCTTTGAGGTTGATCTTACCGGTTGTGGGACTGGTGACCCTCGATATGATTTTTAACAGCGTGCTTTTGCCCGCCCCGTTTTTACCAATGATGCCCATTGCATCGCCCTGCTCAATCTCCAAATTGATATCCCTCAGACTATATACCACACCACTAGTCCCCTTTGTACTTTGCTCATTGGCTTCGCCGATTTTTAAAAATGGGTCTTCCTGGCCTCTTATTTTCATCCGGTACCAGCGTTCGAGATCAAGGCTTAAGGTACCTGTGCCTATTTCACCCAAACGATAGATTTTGGAGAGGTCTGTTATTTTTATGGCAATCATTAAGTGTTAAGTGTTAAGTGTTAAGTGTTAAGTGTTAAGTGTTAAGTGTTAAGTGTTAAGTGTTAAGTGTTAAGTGTTAAGTGTTAAGTGTTAAGTGTTAAGTGTTAAGT
>CAIYUC010000212.1 GCA_903929315.1 uncultured Bacteroidales bacterium | reverse complement strand
TCCATATTTTTTATAATTAACCAAACAAATAAAAAACCATGAGAAAATTTACAAGAATTTTGCCGGTGTTGATGATAGCAATATTATCAATATTTTTTCTGGCAAATCAAGGCAAAGCTCAGACAACCTTGTTAACTGAAGGTTGGGAGTCTGCAACAAACGGCTCAAATACACCGCCGGCTGGTTGGGGTCTTGACGTTATCTTAGGCTCGAACATTACCTATTATATGTCAGTAGGAACCTGGCCGACCGTGAACCCTTTTGAGGGATCAAGGCTGGTGGATTTTGAGTCATTCAGCTATTCTTCAGGCACTAACCGGTTAAAAAGGACCACCGCAATCTCAACTGTGGGATACAGTAATATCTCAGTCGACTTTGAGTGGTACACAGACAACGGTTATGCTGGAACAACGCTGGAAGGCGCAATTGTCCAATGGTCTACCAATGGTACTACATGGACGGACGCAGGTACTACCTGGATGCGTTATGCGGGAACCAACCAATGGGTTTTGAACACACAGGCCTTGCCGGTGGGCGCAGCCAACCAGCCAACGCTCTATGTTGCTTTCCAATTCAATTCCCAGTATGGCGATGACTGCCATTTGGACATCATGCATGTCAAGGGATTACAGACAGGAACTTTAATCGGTCATGTAACCAATTGTCTCACCGCTGCAAATCTTAACGGTGCTACTGTTACAATTACGGCAGGATCGCCACCAGCTCCATATTCCACTACAACCAATGCAGCCGGTAATTATACAATACTAGCGGTTCCGGTTGGAATATGGCCGGTTACAGCAACTTTACCCCTTTATCAAAATTACGGACCGATATCTGCTTCAATTACTGCCAACAATACCACAACGCTCAATTTCTGCATGTATCCGAATCCTGCTGCAATATCAGGAGTTGTAACCAATGCTGCCACAGGAGCCCCGGTAATCGGCGCTTATGTTTATGTAAACACATCACCTGTTACCTCTACTTATTCTACCGGACCAACTGGCGCTTATACCTTAAACATCTATGCAGCTTATACGGGTGTTATTCATGCCTCTAAAGACGGATTTAATCCTTATACCGGTGGTACCACTGTTACATGGTCACCACCTAATTTATATCCTAATACTAATATTCCGTTACTCGAAACCGCTAATCCTGCTTCCCAGCCATTTACAGCAGTGCTTAATTCAGGACAGACGCAGGTAAACCTCAACTGGGGTATCCCCAAAGGCAATTACCAGTTGATCTACGATAACGGTGTTGAGACCGGTTTCGCCATTTGGCAGGCAGCAGGGAACCTGGACGCAGTAAAGATCACCCCGGCCGGATATCCTGCTACTCTTCTCGGCTGTATGATCAATATCGGGAAAAGTACGGACTATACATTACCAGGACATCCTGTAACTTTTATGGTCGGTGTATTTGATGCAACCGGTGCCGGCGGAATGCCAGGGAATCAGCTTGTTGCTTATCAGAATTTTGTTGTTACTTCCACCGTATTCGGATGGTATGACTATCCGGCATACTTCGGTGCAGGAGTTACGATCAACAGCGGTAGTATCTATATCGTCACAAAGCAAGTCGGCGATTTTCCGAATGCAGCCGGTATTGCTCTCGACACTACTGCTATCCAGTTGAGGAGCTTCCAGAAGTTTGTCACCGGCAGTGGCCCATGGTTACCGGCAGGCGGCAACTTAATGATCCGCGCTCATATGTATGGTGCAGGTGGACCGTTCCTGCTTGGGGATAACCCGGAAAACAACCAATCGATCCAGGGCTACCAGGTATGGCGTTTGCTGCAGGGCCAGGAAAGCCTCGGCCCCGTTGGCTGGTCAAGTATCGGAACGCCAACCGCTACCAATATTTCTGATGGTTCATGGCCAAGCTTACCCTGCCAGTCATACAGGTGGGCAGTGGAAACTCAATACACGAACAACAGGTGGTCAGGCCCCACTTTCTCCAATGCACTTGGAAAATGCTGGACAGCCAATGTAACTGTAATTGTTACCCTGAGCTGCAACGCTGTTAAACCGAATGGCGCTGTCGTCACACTGAATCGTCACAACCCGGGAACACCTCCTCCGACCTACGACTCTATCTACGTCAAGGTAACGGACACCTCCGGTATTGTTCATTTTGCCAATATCTACAAAGGCGTCTATGATCTGGTGGTAACTGATTTACAATATAGCAATTTTACCCAAACCAATATTACCATCATGGGCGATATGACACTCGGCGCAACGCTCCTGCAGATCAAGACTCCTCCTCCGACACCTCCGGGTTTGATTTTGTATTCCGATACCGCGGTGGGACGATGGAGAACGCCTATAGGGCATGCTCATGATCCATGTCTTCTCGGATATGATTTCTACCTGAACAATGCTATTAGCGGATTTACAACGGATACGTTCTATTTTATTCCATCCGGACAGTTGCTCTATGGAGCTACGTTCCAGGCATGTGTTGCAGCCATCTATGGCAGTGGTTATTCGGCCAAGGTCTGCACGACCTTCGTATCCCATTTCCTCTGTCCTGTTACCAATCTGACGGCCACAGCGCAGGTGAATGCTGCTTACCTGACCTGGACAAAACCACAGTGTCTGGCGGGCCAGAATATGTGTTTCATCTATGATGACGGCACGATGGAAAATGGCCTTTACTTTAATCCCGGGTATACTGAGTGGGCAGGTAATAAATTTATCATAAACACAGGCTATTCCGGGCAAATTACATCCTTCAATCTGTTGTGGTGGAATAATGCAGGTGCAACGAT
>CAIYUC010000211.1 GCA_903929315.1 uncultured Bacteroidales bacterium | reverse complement strand
GGAGAAGAAGAAAGAAGGAGAACCTTTTTTTCATTTTGCAAAAGTACAATTTTTCGCTGAAAACAACAAACAATTTAATGCGAACCTGGTTGATCCCTAATGAAGATTAACGTTGATTCTTCGTTTTAATTATGCCTGCCTGCCTGGCCGGCAGGCAGGCATAATTAAAAAAAATATTGGCAATATTGGAATTCCAGGGTAAATTGGTATTTTTGACGCCTTGAATTGAAATGATGTTGAATCTCTAAAAAGTTTAGTGTGGATTTGTTTAAAAAGGTTGTTGCAAATATGGGCCCCCTGGGTCAATACGCTGACGCGGGATATGGGTATTATTATTTTCCTAAGCTGGAAGGGGAAATCTCCAATCATATGACATTTCGCGGGAAAAAATGTATCATTTGGAGTTTAAATAATTATCTGGGTTTGGCGAATCATCCTGAAGTCCGCAAGGTGGATGCTGAAGCTTCAGAAAGATGGGGTCTGGGGGCGCCGATGGGCGCCCGGATGATGTCGGGTGAGACCATTTATCATGAGCAACTGGAGCATGAACTGGCTGAATTTGAGAAGAAGGAAGCGGCCTATCTTTTGAATTATGGGTATATGGGGATGGTTTCCATCATTGATTCCCTTCTTGACCGGCATGATGTCGTGGTGTATGATTCAGATTCGCATGCATGTATTCTCGATGGTCTCAGGCTGCATATGGGCAAAAGATTTGTCTATCCTCACAATGACATGGAAAGTTTTGAAAAGCAATTAACCCGTGCTCAAAAAATTACAGATCAGACAGGAGGTGGTATTCTTGTCATCACTGAGGGTGTTTATGGCATGATCGGTGACCTTGGCAATCTGAAGGGTATTCTTGCATTTAAAGAGAAATATAATTTCCGTTTACTGGTTGATGATGCGCATGGTTTTGGAACAATGGGCCCGACCGGAGCAGGCACCGGTGAAGCACAGGGAGTGATGGATAATGTGGATGTGCACTTTGGTACTTTTGCCAAAGCCATGGCTGGAATTGGCGCTTTTGTTGCCAGCGACAAAGCCATCATTAAAACCCTGGCGTTTAAAATGAGGTCACAGATCTATGCGAAATCGCTTCCTATGCCAATGGTGATCGGGTCCATGAAGCGGCTGGAATTGCTCCGAAACCGTCCTGAGCTTCGCGAAAAGCTATGGACGATTGTCAGGGCGTTACAGGCAGGATTAATAGAAAAAGGTTTTGATATCGGGAAAACAGCTTCACCCGTTACGCCTGTATTGTTAAAAGGTACTCCTTTCGAAGCAACCCAGATAGTTCAGGACCTGCGTGAAAACTTCGGAGTCTTTTGTTCCGTGGTCATTTACCCGGTAGTGCCTAAAGGTGTTATTATGCTGCGTCTCATCCCTACTGCAGTTCATACTCTTGATGACGTGAAAATCACGATCGACAGCTTTTCTGCTATTCAGGAAAACCTGAAAGCCGGTAAATATTCCACCGGTGGGATTCCGGACGTAGCAGACCCCTTCTGATTTTACAACTATTCATATGGGAACAGAATACTCTGCGAAAAAAAATCTTTCCAGCAGTATTTATTTGATCTATCGTAAGATCCGTTTTCTTAAAAGAAGAGGGACTTTATTCAGAAAGAAACCCCTTGAGAAACCCGCCCTGATAAAAAAAAGTCCCCAGGGTACTTTCCGGGGAAAAATCTATCGACTTTACCGGACACTGCGTTTTTTGATTCACGCCGGAAAATTATTAAGAAAGAAACCCCCTGATAAACCCACCCTGATAAAAAAAAGTCCCCGGGGTACTTTCCGGGGAAAAATCTACCGCCTTTATCGGACACTGCGTTTTTTGATTCGCACAGGAAAATTATTCAGAAGAAGCCATAATGTTAAAAAGGGTCATGACCGCCCTGATCTTAAAATTGTTTTCCGGAAGTTTCGCTATCTCTTTAAAAGACGGAAGTTGTGGAGTGCTTTTTACGATAGAATAAAAAAGTTAATCCGGACTAAGTTTGCCTTTCTTGGATCACGGGAATACCTGATCATTCTGATCAATTCCACAGCGTTCTTTCTTCTTGCATATCTCTTTGTCTATCTGATCACAAATGTTTCAGTAATAATCGCGGCCATCAGTTTCAATATTGACTCGGTCTTATATTATTATGATATTGATTTTCTTATCAGGGGAAGTGAATGGGTCCCTGATGCGGTAAAGGTTGTATATACGACAGGACCCTTTGTTTCTTTGATTCTGGCCATTCTGGCGATCATTATTTATGTTAATGTAGCAGAAGAAACCTGGACTTTCAGGTTATTCATCTTATGGGTTTTTTGTCATTCGTTTATCCATTTCTTCGGTGAATTCCTAATGGGAAACCTTCTGGGAAAAGGATTTGGATATGTAATCATGTATTTATTCTTCCAGGATACACCAAAAATGGTTTTAACTCTTCTTGATTTTATGATCATTCTGTTTACCGGCTTAGGATTGACCCGGTTATTCCTTTTCTCCGGTAATATTTATTTAAACAAGCTTGACAAGTCAAACAGAATGCCGTTCGTTCTTTCACAATTATTTCTGCCTTTTCTTATAGGAACCGGCATTATCCTTTTGATCAAACTGCCAAAAATATCATCACTTGAAATAGGTGTTGATTTTTCAATGGTCATTCTCCTGATGCCGGTTATTTTCCGCGCGCGGGTCAGCCAGGATTTATTCCTTGAAGAGGAAAGAAAAAGAATTAAGCCTTTCTGGATCTTATTAATAGCTGCCTTGATACTCCCTGTTCTTTTCAGGATAATTTTAGGGATAGGGGTCCGGATTTAGGGATCATTTGATCACCATTTTTTCCTCATACAGGGTATTCCCGGTTTGTAACCTGAGAAAATAGATACCTTTTGCAAATTGTCGCAAATCCAATGGTACTGAAGTACCGTGTACATTCTCAAATTGTTTTGAAAGAACAGATATCCCTGAAGAATTAAACATTTCGAATTGTGCAGTGGTTCCTGAATTCTCAGGAAACCGGAGTTGTGTGACTCCATCTGTTGGATTCGGAAATGCCAACGGAAAGTTTCGAACTATATCATTCCTAATCCCACCTGGGTTTGTTGGAATGAGCTTCAGGTTAAGACGGGTTGTACTATGCCTGGAGACTACCACACCTGCAATGGATTTTGGAAAATAACCGGGAGCCGAAACCGTGATGTTATACGTACCCTGATCAATGAGCCTGAAATACCAGCCGGAGGGAAGTGATGAATAGACGAAAGAGCTGTCCATATCATGGGAGGGAATTAATATCTTGGCCCGTAATGGTAACCCAGTGATGCTGTCAATAACTTTCCCGTTAATGCCATAAGAAGATTCCTCAATATAATTAAGGAATGAATGAACATTATAGTTCCAATAATTGAGTAACTGATTTGTTAATAGTGTATTATCATAAGAAAGCTCAAGTGTTACTTCACGACCGTGCGTAAAATAAGTGGTATAATCCTGTCTGCCACCTATCACCTGATACCATGCCCATCCGTCGGTAATTCCATTGTTCAGTTCAGTAAAATAACCTGAGGGGCCATAGTGGTGAACAGTATCAACGTATTCCCTTCCGACAAACTTCCACCATAATGAATCGGCATGATTCCTCTGCCATGTATCCCAGGGATAATTAAAAACTTCCGATCCGGAATGAAAGTTCATTGACATCGTGAAATGGGTATTATCAGCGAGATTCATAAATGCAATGGTCTCCGGTTGCCATGCATTTCCATCAGGATGAGGACCATTTAGAGTATCGGGATCAGGATAATTACGGTTTAAATCAACACCATTTGCATTATACCGGGTAGCGCCATAAACTGTAATATTGCCTCCGGCATAGGTACCATCGGGATTTGCGAGCGGATTGATAAAGATCTGGTAATGATTGACAAGATTTGTTATCCTTGGATTTTGGCCATATCCCGATAAGAGGGAATCAATCAGATGCAGCATAAACACATATCCCGGCAGTTCATCTCCATGCATTGATGAAGAATAAAAAAATTGAGGCACACCACGGTCCACGTTGACACTATCGCTGATCTTTAACACCAACAAAAGCCGGCCCTGTACGGTTGTTCCTATCGTATCCAATTTGCAGATAGCAGGATATGATGAAGCAAATCCGCTCATGAAATTGAGATATTGCTGGTAAGTGGGATAAAAATTCCAGATCGTCTGGTTCTTATTGTCCTTCTGTATCTTCCCCATATTAAGATCAGCCTCTTTGATCAGCGTGCCAGGATGGGGAAGAACTGTATAATTATAGTGATACCCAAGAAAACGGGTAAATTCTTTGCGGTTTGCATATGCATGAATTTCATTCCCTTTATAATCATCTATGGAAATGATCTTTGTAAGTAAATCCACATCGCTCCTACTCTGCACGTTAATTCTGAAATAAATCTCACTACTGCTCTTAAAAAGGCTGTCGATTATACGTTCTTTATTGTCCTGTGCATAGATTGAACCGGTGAACCAAAACAAAATAAAAAACCATAAAAGAGAAAACATGTTTTTCATATACTCTTTTTATCTATTTGTTCAATACAATTCCTTATTTTAATATAAGTCGCTTCATTGACCGGAACGAGGGGAAGTCTCAGAAAGTTCCCGCATAACTGCCTGATTTCAAGTGCAGCTTTAATACCGGCAGGACTTCCATCAGCAAAGATTGCACTCATGAATTCAAGTAACTGAAAATGAATGGTACGTGCTTTTTCAAAATCACCTTTCAATCCTGTGCGAACCATCTCTGAGAACTCTTTCGGATAGGCATTGGCTCCAACAGATATCACTCCATCAACCCCTGCAGCCAAAAATGGTAATGTTAAATTGTCATCTCCTGAAATTATAAGGAAATCTTTTGGCCGGTATTTCAAAAGATGGTATACCTGGTCAAAATTCCCGGATGCTTCTTTTATGCCAATGATGTTTGCAGAAGCATTTGCAAGTTTTAAAGTTGTTTCAGCAATGATGTTCCCTCCTGTCCTGCCGGGAACCGTGTATAAAATAACCGGCACCGGACTTGCTTCGGCGATAGCTTTGAAATGTTCAAAGATACCTTGCTGTTGTGGCTTATTGTAATAAGGAGAAACAGATAATATCGCATCTATTCCTTCAAACTTTGTATCATGAATGGAATGCACAACCTCCGCAGTATTATTACCACCGATCCCAATGACCAGGGGAACCCTGGATTTTATTTTCCTGATTGAAAAGTCCAACACTGCTTTCTTCTCGTCTTTGGAAAGTGTGGGTGTTTCCCCGGTTGTTCCCATTACTATCAGGTATTCGACGCCATTAACTATGAGATGATCCAGTACTTTACCAAAGGATTCGAAATCAATATCTCCTGATTTTGCAAAGGGTGTAACAACAGCAACCCCTGTTCCCCTGAATTTATCGTTTAATTGTTGCATGGTGGTTGATAATGGTGAGATAATGTGTAATTTGCTTGATATAGTCAGGAAGTGTTACCGAGGGATTAACATCAAACAGTAAGTCATAATAATGTGTATTTTCTTCCGAAAACTTTCCAACCCTGCAAAATGATCTTGAAAGGCCTGAAATATATTTTAAAGTGAAACTTTCCTGCAGACTAAGATCAATAAGAATATCAAACTCCTTATTGATAAAATCCTTCACTTTGGCATGGATTGGCCTGTAAAACCAGTTAATATCTTTTTTTGAAAAAAAATCATAGGATAATTTTGGTAAAAATCTGCTGATCAGGTTTCTATTCCTTACAAATCCCAAAGCTTTAACCTCAATATGCATACGTTGGAGTTGTGACACAAATTCAGAAACAACATCATAGACCGGAGGGTCATCAAGAGTATAAAGAATACCAACGCACCTGGCTTTCTCAAGGTTGATAAGTTTATGATCATGGCCTGTTTTGGAGAGTTCCTTGTTAAAAAAATATTTGCCAATGATCATTCTTAACTTACAGAACATACTTACAGTTATTATACCAAATGAGATTTGACCTGCAAAATTAATCATTCCAATGAACGATATGTGTGTAATATCAATAAATTTGTTCTTTTAAACTACTTCTGGTGAAAATTACTTTTCTTGGAACCGGAACTTCTCAAGGTGTCCCGGTCATTGCTTGTGAATGTGACGTATGCCGTTCGGATAATCCTCGTGATAAACGACTTCGTGCATCCATACTCATTGAGACGGATGGAAAATCCATAGTGGTTGATTGCGGTCCTGACTTCCGGCAGCAGATGTTACGTGAAAACATTCGTTCCATCGATGCGATTCTGGTAACACATGCACACAAAGACCATATCGGAGGATTGGATGATGTCCGTGCATTCAATTATATTCTGAAAAGACCTACTGATGTTTATGCGACTCAGGATGTATCGGCTGTTATCCGGAATGAATTTGCCTATGCTTTTCACGAGAACAAATATCCGGGGGTTCCTGAGATTATACTGAAACACTTTGAAAACCAACCATTCATGATCTCAGAAATCGGGATCATCCCGATAGAAGCCAGGCATTTCCATGAACAATACGTCTATGGTTTCAGGATCCATGATTTCACTTATATCACGGATGCGGTAGAAATTTCCGATAAAGAAAAAGAAAAAATGGCCGGGTCAAAAGTGATCGTGATAAATGCTCTCCGGAAAAAGAAGCATTATTCCCATTTTAATCTTGAGGAGGCGGTGACTATATTGAAAGAACTTCACCCTGCCCGGGGGATTCTCACTCATATCAGTCACCAGATGGGAACCTATAAAGATGTTTCAAAAGAATTACCCGATTTTATACAGCTTGGATTTGACGGGCAGAAAATCGAGATTTAAGATGACCCGGTTTACTTACTTCGCCTGTCATATACCAGATAATGACGAATCCGGGAATGACGAATGACGAATACAATTCAGGAATCCTTTAATTTCATTCGTTATCCGTAATTCATGTCATTCGACTATTCTTTTCTAACTCGTTTCAGTGTCAGCAAATTCATAGGATCACTCCCCAACCCTCTAACGTTCTTTTGAACAAACCGCAAAATCTGGTCATAATAAAGGATGACAACAGGAGATTCTTCCATGATCAATCTTTCCATCTGATGGTAATATTGATACCGGATAGAATCATCCACCTCTACCATTGACTTTTCATAGAGCTTGTCAAAAGCTTTACTTGAGAAATGTGTATAATTGGGACCCTGAGGACAAAAATTCCTGCTATAAAAAAGAGACAGGTAACTTTCCGCATCGGGATAATCTGCAATCCATGAAGCTCTGAAAAATGGCAGTTTGGCTTGTGCTTTCATTTCTTTAAGCGCTGCTGGCGGGGTGATATCGATCTTCATGTTTATTCCTATCTCAGATACTTCGTGTTGGATGTATTTACACAGATCGAGGTAATCGGCCGTGGTGGAGAGCACTACATCCGGTAAACCAGTCCCATTTGGAAATCCGGCATCTGTTAAGAGCATCCTCGCTTTACCGGGATTGTATTCATACCAGACACTGGTGGAATCGAAGGCTGGCATACCCTTGGGAATGATCCCGTTTATCCCGGGAGTTCCTATATTATTGCGAAGGAACCGGATCATTTTTTTGCGGTCAAATGCATAGTTGATCGCTTTCCGGATGTTCTTCAACCGTACCGGGTTATTATGGGCCACAAGTGAATTGGAATCAACAAGAAATCCGAGATATTCCGTATTCAGATAAGGTTGGGTAATCAACTGGAATTTACCGGCAAATTTGGGATTTAGCTTTCCCTCCATGGTAAGAAGTTCATCTTTATAATCAGGGTCAATCCCGGATATAAAATCAAGATTCCCTTTAGAAAATTCAAGAAAAACCGATTGCTTATCAGGAAGGAAGGTAATTGCAACGGCATCAAGATAAGGCAACCTCCTGCCATTTTCAAACTCAAAATAGCGGGGATTTTTTACAAATACCAGCTTTACTCCTTCTTTCCACATTTTAAACTGAAAGGGGCCGGTGCCGACCGGGTTTTTCCTGAAATTCTCAGCGTAGTAACCAATAGCTTCCTTCGGTACAACTGAACAATAAAGTGTCGTTAATAATCCCAGGAACGGGGGATATGGCTGCTGAAGCCGGATCAGAAATGTACTGTCATCGGGAGCTTCGAAAGAATAAGTACTGTTCTTCTGTTCCACATTATTGAATATCCAAGAACCGGGAGATTCGTTTTTCTGATCAGTGATCCTCGAAAAACTAAATACAAAATCTGATGCTTTGACTTTTCTTCCTTTACCTCCTGTGAATGCAGGGCTATCATGAAAAACTACATCATACCGTAAGTGAAAAATATATTCAAGGCCATTCTTTGAAATGCTCCAGGTCGTAGCGATACAAGGAATAATTTCAGCCTTTTCGTTCAATTCAACCAACCCGTTAAACAGCTGGTGTGCCGGCCATATATTTGCCTGGTCACGGGCAAATGCCGGGTCTAATGACGTGATATTGGCTGCTTCATTGTACCGGAAGACAGTTTTTCCTGCATTTTTGTCGTTTTCCCTGGTACATCTAAAGAACAAAATAACAGGGATAAGGAAAATGGTAAGATATTTCATGGGTGTAAACTTATCTTCACCTCGGAAGCACAGAAATAAAAGAAAATCTTTTGCCTTCAGGGAACCGTAACAAATTTATTCAAAATTCAAATGCTCCATGCAAATACTGTTGTGACCATATATTTTGTAATTTTGACATTCCAACATCTCTAACAAAACATCCTATGAAAAAAGTATTAATACTCACTATTATTTCAGCTATCATATGTTTATTCGGGTACTCCCAAACTTTTCCGAAAATGAGCGGATCGGAATATTGTTCTTACAAAAAGTCGCATATGCCTTTGAATCCTTCTAAAGTGGATAATTCCGAGCAATTTATGCCACATAGCTTTGATGTTCTCAGCTATTCCCTGAACCTTAATATTTATCATTGTTATACGAGTCCTTATCCAAAGGATTTCAGGGCGACCAATATTATTACCTTTAAAGTAGATTCCACTTTGAATTCCATTAAACTTAATGCAGATACAGGTTTTCTCACCATTGATTCTGTGAGAATGGCAGGTATCTCCTTTACGAATTCAAATAACATTCTGACCATTAATCTGAACCGCACCTATAACCCCAATGAGATCGCCCAGGTGAAGGTTTGCTATCATCATAAAAACATCTCGGATGCCGTTCCTGACCGTGCCTTTTATGCTTCCGATGGAATGGTCTTCACAGACTGTGAACCAGAAAGTGCCAGAAAATGGTTTCCTTGCTGGGATAAGCCTTCCGATAAAGCAACGATGGATATTACGGTAAAAGTTCCGGATTCTGTAAAACTCGGCTCTAACGGAATATTGACCGATTCAACCCTGGTCGGAGATACTCTCACCTATCATTGGGTCAGCTCCGATAGAATAGCAACCTACCTGATGGTAATTTCTTCAAAAGTAAACTATCAATTAAATATTATATACTGGCATAAAATCAGCAATCCGAGTGACAGTATTCCCATAAGATTCTATTATAACAGCGGTGAAGATCCTTCCTATATTGAAAGTATCATAGGACCAATGACTACCTATTATTCTCAGAATTTTTGTGAACATCCGTTTCCCAAGGATGGATTTGCGACATTAAATTCTCAGTTTTTCTGGGGTGGAATGGAGAACCAGACACTCACAAGCTTGTGCCCGTCTTGCTGGAGTGAAGACCTTGTTTCACATGAATTCGCTCATCAATGGTTTGGCGATATGATCACTTGTGGAACCTGGGCAGATGTCTGGCTGAACGAAGGGTTCGCCACATATTGTGAAGCATTCTGGTGGGAAAATTCACATGGGTATACGGGTTATAAAAGTTTTATTAACAATGATGCTGCCTATTACTTTCAAGCGAACCCCCATTTTCCCATTTCCATGCCAGAATGGGCGCTGAATACTCCTCCCGTCGATACCTTATTTAATTCAGCCATAGTCTATGACAAGGCTGCATGTGTAATGCATCAATTGCGCTATATGTTGGGTGATTCTGTGTTCCTGGCTGTACTTCAGGCATATTGTGCCGATACAAATTTAAAATATAAATCAGCCGTTACCGCTGATTTTAATGCAGAAGTCAACCTTGTCACAGGCAGCAATTATGATTGGTATTTTAATGCATGGATCTATCAGGCAGATCATCCCGTTTACCAGAACACCTATAATTTCGAGGATATAGGATCAGGTATGTGGAATGTCAATTTCCTTGCTACCCAGATCCAGACAAACGGAACATTTTTCCCGATGCTTCTTAATGCGACAATCATTTTTCCAGATCTTTCCGATACTACCATCCAGTTTATGAATGATCACAATATCCAGTATTATACATGGACCTTTCATAAACAACCCGCTGTTTTCCGGTTCGACATGAATGACCAGATTGTACTGAAACAAGGATCAACGGTTGTTGGAATTGTTGATAATCAGGCAAAAAAGGAGAAATTCTTCCTATGGCAGAATATCCCGAATCCTGCTACGAATTCAACCAGGATCGTTTACGAAACTTCAGAACCCATGCCCATAAAGCTTGAGATCACAGATCTAACCGGTAAAGTCTTAATGATGCCGGTTAATGAAGTAAAACCGGCTGGAAAATATTTTACCGATATCGAGTGTAACAGTCTTGCACCCGGTATGTATTACTACAGGATGATTGCAGGAAATTCTTCAGCAACCAGGAAAATGATAATTACAAGGTAAATCATCATTCTGTTTCCTATGAATAAAATTCTTGCGATATGTAGTATTGCAATATTCACTGTTATCACGGCTTATTCACAGGATATAATGACAATGACAGGTTCCCGGGCCTGCTCAATGAAAAAATCGGCTATGAAATACCTGCCGCCTTCTCCGGGAAACATCGAAAGTGGACCTACCCATTTATATGATGTATTGGATTATACACTGAATCTTGATATCTATCATTGTTTTATCTATGATTCTTTAATCAATGCTTATCCAAAAGATTTTCAGGCATCGAATACCATCACGTTTCAGGTTGATTCCACACTGAGTTCGATCCAGCTGAATGCTGTAAATATTTCCCTGACGATTGATTCGGTGAGATTGGCCGGAATTTCCTTCACACATTCCAATGACACTTTGACGGTTCAGCTTGACAGAGCCTATAATTCCGGTGAAATCGTCCGGGTTAAGATCTATTATCATCATAATGATGTTAGTGACAATGGATTTTATGTTTCAGGTGGCCTGGTTTTTACTGATTGCGAGCCGGAAGGAGCACGTTGCTGGTATCCATGCTGGGATAAACCTTCTGATAAAGCAACGCTGGATCTGACTGCACGGGTGCCCGCTACAGTGAAGCTTGGATCTAACGGGATACTGATGGATTCAATAAAAGTCGCGGATACTATAACTTATCACTGGGTGAGTACAAACAGGATATCGACCTATTTGATCGTCATGTCAGCAAAAGTGAATTATAACCTGGATATTATTTACTGGCATAAGTTGAGTAATCCGAATGACAGCATTCCTTTCCGGTTTTATTATAATGCTGGTGAAAATCCTTCTCCAGTTGAAAATATTATCAAGCAGATGACTACTTATTATTCACAGAATTATTGTGAACATCCGTATCCGAAAAATGGGTTTGCCACCTTGGATACTCTTTTTCCATGGGGTGGAATGGAGAACCAGACATTAACAAGCCTTTGCAAGAATTGCTGGCAAGTGGATCTTGTTTCCCATGAATTTTGCCATCAATGGTTCGGAGATATGATCACTTGTGCCACCTGGGCTGATATCTGGTTGAATGAAGGGTTTGCCACGTGGTCACAAGCTTTCTGGAAGGAGTATTCAGGTGGAATAGCTGCATACAAAACCACAATAGATGATTTTGCAGCAGGTTATCTTGCAAACAATCCCGGATGGGCAATTTATATTCCGGATTGGGCAATTCATACTCCCCCCGCGTATATTTTATTCAATTATGCCATTACCTATGAAAAAGGCGCCTGTATATTGCACCAGCTAAGATATATGCTTGGTGATACATTATTCTTCCGCACATTACAGTCCTATGCCACAGATACTAATTTAAGATTCAAGAATGCCACAACTGCTTATTTTAATGCAAAGGTGAACGAGGTCACCGGAAAAAATTATGACTGGTACTTCAATGCATGGGTTTATCAGCCCAATCATCCAATTTACCAGAATTCTTATGATTTCCAGGATATTGGCTCCGGACAATGGAAAGTAGACTTCATGGCAAGCCAGGTACAAGCGAATCCATCCTTCTTTCCCATGATCCTTGAAATGAATGTCCAATTTGCCGATAGCACGGATACAACATTCCGGGTCATGAATGATTCGAATAATCAAAATTTCAGTTGGACATTTAACAAACGACCGGTAAGTTTCCAGTTTGATCCTGGGAACCAGATTGTATTAAAGCAAACAACAAGAGTTATTTTAGGGTCAACCGGGGACAGTTATGGAAAATTCACTGTTCTGACTATGGGCCATTGGGCTCTCAAGGGTACTATGCCTTTTTGGTTGACTGTAAACAAGACCTATGGTACAGGGAGTTATAATATGGATACGCTTATTTTTCATACATTGGTTTCCAATCCGAACACCTCACAACGGTCTTCACCATTTACTATCAGGGATTCGATACTACCTCCCTTCTCTTTTACGGTCATCCAAGAAGGAACAACCAGTGGAATCGCGGAAAAGCAACCAGAAATTATCAAAATATTTCCCAATCCTGCTTCCGGGGTTATCCAGATTCAGTCAGATCTTCCTTTTGAAAATTTAACCGTTTATAATTCAACCGGGAAGATCATCCGTGAGATAAAAGCCAATGACCAGGTAATAAACCTTGATCTGTCATCCGAATGGCAAGGAATATATTTTTTAAGGCTGACCGGACAAAACTGGGTTGCAACCCGGAAGGTCATCTTACTGAAGTAACCCGATCATTGATACCAGTATTGTTTTGTAAATGAGACATCTCATCCGAAAGATCCACTTTTTGAGCTTGCTTACAATCGGATTTATTTCAACCATTCATGCAGATAAACCCACCTCCATTGATACGGCTCATTATTATCTGAAGCATTCATATGATGTTCAGAAATACAAGCTCGATATCGATATTTATCCCTGTTATGATTCCCCTTACCCTAAGTCATTCACGGCGAAAGAAATGATCACTTTCAGGGTTGATTCATCTTTAAATCTGATCAAACTCAATGCTGTCAATAGTTCTTTACAAATTGATTCTGTCGAAATGGCCGGGGTTTCCTTCACCCATGCCCGGGACACCCTGAACGTTTATTTAAACCGGACCTATCTGCCGGGTGAGACTGTCAACGTAAAGATTTTTTACAGGCATAAGGATACTGCCGATCATGCATTTTATTCCGGTGGTGGCTATGTTTTCTTCGACTTTCCGGCAGAAGGGGCAAGAAGATGTTTTCCATGCTGGGACAAACCTTCCGATAAAGCAAAATGGGAATTGACAGCTAAAGTGCCTGGATCTGTGAGGCTTGCATCAAACGGGATATTGGCTGATTCTGTGATAACCGGAGATACCATATATTACCATTGGATCAGCCATGATCCGATGGCAACCTACCTGATGACCCTGACTTCAGGAAAAGGTTACAACATTGATATAAAATACTGGCATAAACCGGGAAATCCAAAGGATAGCATCCCGGTGAGATTTTATTATAAGCAATCTGAAAATCCATTCTCTGTTGAATCCATTATTATCCCTATGACAGATTTCTATTCCCGGAAATTTGGCGAATATCCTTTTGAGAAAATCGGATTCGCAACATTAAACGGGCTTTTCCAATGGGGTGGAATGGAAAACCAGACAATGATCAATCTTCAACTGAACGGATGGCGGGAAGGTCTGATTGCCCATGAATTTTCGCATCAGTGGTTTGGTGATCTTGTTACCTGCGGGACCTGGGCTGATATCTGGCTGAACGAAAGCTTTGCCACTTATTGCGAATCGTTATGGCTTGAGCATACAACAGGTTATCCGGCTTATCAGGATCATTTGAACAATCAGGCCAATGTTTACCTGAATAATAACCCTGGATTTCCAGTATATAACCCCGGATGGGTTTTCCAAACCCCACCGGTGAATATGCTTTATACTGCTTCGGTTATCTATGATAAAGGAGCCTGCATTCTTCATCAGCTCAGGTACCTCTTAGGAGATTCTGTTTTTTTCCGTGTTCTGTACGAATATATAACGGATACCAATTTTATATTTAAAAATGCTGTGACAAAGGACTTTATCGCAAAGGTGAACCAGGTCAGCAGAAAGGATTATTCATGGTACTTTCATGAATGGATCTATTCTTCAAACCATCCTGTATATAAAAATACTTTTGAGATCAGCGCTTTAGGAAAAAATAAATGGAAAGTTAAATATATGGTTGAACAAACTCAATCGAATGCACCTTTTTTTCAGATGCCTTTACAAATGCTGGTTGGATTCTCAGATAAAAGCGATACATTAATTAAGGTGGATAATACCTTTAATCCTCAGGTATTTGAGTTTGTCTTTACCAAACGCCCTATTACTGCAGTTTTCGATCCATATGAGAATATTCTTATAAAGGAAGCAACGACAATAGTGCATAAAATAAAAGCAAAATCGAAATGATTAGGGATATAATCCAAACGGCAATTAACTAAAAGAAATAGGATTTGCTACCCTCTCATTTAGCATTGCAAGGTTATTGATTTCTGCCATCTCTTCAATGTAGTGGAAATTCAAACCTTTGATATAATCAGGTTTTATCTCTTCGATATCTTTCCGGTTCTCAACTGACAGGATGATGTCAGTAATATTGGCTCGTTTGGCAGCAAGGATTTTCTCCCGGATCCCCCCTACCGGCAGCACTTTCCCGCGTAATGTGATTTCGCCAGTCATGGCGAGCTTTTCCTTTACTTTTCGCTGGGTGAAAGCAGAAGCAAGCGCAGTGAACATGGTAATCCCGGCTGACGGCCCATCTTTTGGAGTTGCACCTTCAGGTACATGAATATGTACATTCCATTTTTCAAAGACATTGGGATCGATCCCAAAGAGAAAAGCATGTGATTTTAAATATGCCAGTGCAATGGAAGCCGATTCTTTCATTACATCTCCCAGATTACCGGTCAGTGTAAGTTCACCTTTCCCCTTACTCAGGCTGACTTCTACGAAAAGAATTTCTCCTCCTGTAGCGGTCCAGGCAAGACCGGTTACAACACCGGCCACCACATTTGATATGGATTTTTCAACCTGGAAAATAGGACGACCTAAGATTTTATTAAGATCCTCAGTACCGAGATTCCTTGTAAATTTTTCTTTGGTGACAATGGATTTAGCTTTGTTCCTGATGATCCTGGCAATATTTCTCTCCAACGTCCTGACGCCTGATTCCCGTGTATAGTCTTCGACGATTTTTTGTAACAGGTCCCTGCTGAATATCAATTGGGTTTTTCGTAAGCCATGTTCTTTCATTTGTTTGGGTACCAGATGACGGGTAGCGATTTCAATCTTTTCTTCGATTATATAACCAGGAAGTTCGATTACCTCCATTCTGTCACGTAAGGCAGGATGCACAGTACTCAATGTATTCGCAGTTGCGATGAACATGATCCTTGAAAGGTTGTATTCGATCTCGAGAAAATTATCATAGAACGCTACGTTTTGATCAGGGTCCAAGACCTCCAGCAAAGCTGCTTGCGGATCCCCACTGAAGTTCATCCCGCTTACCTTATCGATCTCATCCAGCACAAAAACAGGATTTGAAGATTTCACTTTCTTCAGATTCTGGATTATCCTGCCAGGCATTGCGCCAATATAGGTCTTCCGGTGCCCTCTCAATTCCGATTCGTCTCTTAACCCACCGAGCGACATCCTTATATATTTTCTCCCTAAAGCTCTTGCAATCGACCGTCCTAAAGAAGTTTTTCCAACACCCGGAGGCCCGACAAGGCAAAGAATGGGTGATTTCAGATCCTTTTTAAGCTTGATAACCGCCAGATATTCTATGATCCTTTCTTTAACCTTTTCAAGTCCGAAGTGATCCTCATCTAAAATTTTCTGCGTATGATTCAGGTCGAGATTATCCTCTGTAAAGGTATCCCATGGAAGTTGGACAAGCGTTTCAAGATAATTTACCTGGATTGAGTATTCAGCGGCAGCCGGATGCATTCTTTGAAGTTTGCTCATCTCTTTTTCAAAAACAGCTTCCACTTCTTTTGACCACTTTTTATTCTTCGCCTGTTCCCTGAGCGTATTCACCTCCTGCGCATTTGGAGTCCCCCCAAGCTCTTCCTGGATGGTTTTCAGCTGCTGGTTGAGAAGGAAATCCCGTTGTTGCTTATCGAGATCGACTTTTACTTTACTTTGAATTTGTTGTTTTAAATCAAGCATCTGAATTTCCCTGGTAAGATGCGTCAGAACAAGGTTGGCCCTTTCAGCGAGGTCAGTCATTTCCAGAATCTTCTGCTTTTCAATCAATTCAATGGCCAGATTTGAAGAGATGAAATGAACCAGGAAATCAGGACTTTCGATATTTTTAATCGCGAATGCTGCTTCCGATGGTATATTGGGAGATTTATTGACAATTTGAATTGCAAGGTCTTTCAATGATGAGATCAGTGCATTAAATTCTTTCTTATCAGCAGGTGAATTGACCGGGATATTATAAGCTGAAACTTTTGCTTTGATGTAAGGGTCTGTTTGTAGAGGTTCATTTACCTTAAATCTTCTTCTTCCCTGAAGGATAGCTGTATTGCTGCCATCCGGCATTTGCAGGATCTTGATGATATAGGCGACGGTCCCGACAGTATGCAGGTCATGAAACTCCGGATCTTCAATAGAGGCATCTTTCTGTGCAATCACTCCGATAATCCTGTCACCTTTGTAGTAATCCTTAATTAATTTAATTGATTTGTCTCTTCCGACCGTGATCGGAATGACGACTCCGGGAAATAAAACAGTATTCCGTAGCGGAAGTATTGGCAGAATTTCGGGGACATCCTCCGAATTAATTACTTCCTCGTCTTCCGAGGATAATAAAGGGATGAATTCAGTCTCAGCATCCAGGATTTCCGAAAATAATAGTGGTGAATATAGGATTGGATTTTCCATTTGCAAAGAAATCGGTTCTAAATTACAACTTATTGCTTAAAAAAGAAAAGCAATGGCAATATATATGCCAATTTTCTACAGGAAAAAATATAATGACAAACTCAGGTCAGATTATTTTAAAACCACTTATTATTCAGCGTAAGGTGGTAGACATTGGAGAGCAACTCTTTTTCCGTTTCATCAAAGACCCGGTTCCTTCTTTTATAAACGAGTTCAGCAACTTCCATGGCCTTGTTCAGATTATAGTTGGAATGACCTGAGGTACCTCCCCAACTGAATGAAGGAATGAAATTCCTCTGAAAACCGGATCCAAATATATTTGCATTGACACCAACAACCGTACCGGTATTAAACATTGTATTAATCCCGGACATCGAGTGATCTCCCATGATCAATCCGCAAAACTGCAGGTTTGTCGCAACAAAAGTCTGTTTACTGTAACTCCACAGCCGCACTGAATCATATGTATTTTTAAGGTTGGATGTGTTTGTGTCTGCACCAAGATTGCACCATTCTCCTATGACAGAATGTCCTAAAAATCCATCATGGGCTTTATTTGAGAATCCAAAGAAAACCGAATTATTCACCTCTCCTCCTACTCTGCAGTAAGGTCCTATGGTAGTAGGACCATAAATTTTTGCTGCCATTTTTACCTGCGCATGATCGCAAAGTGCAAAGGGTCCCCGGATAACGCTTCCTTCCATAATTTCCGCGTTTTTGCCGATGAAGATCGGTCCGGTTGATCCATTCAATACTGCGCACTCGATTTCGGCTCCTTTCTCAACAAAAATATTTTCCTGTCCAAGCACCTTGTTACTTGAGCTTAATTCCTGCGATTTTTTATTGTTTGTAAGTAAAATAAAATCTTCCAAAATCGCAGCTTCATTCTTGGAAAAAATGTCCCATAGCTGATTTACTTTTAATGGAATATTTTTCACGTTAATCTCTTCGATCCCTTCATTTGTGGCTTCACTGATATTATCAAGCTCTTCTGCCGTAATGTGCAGGGCAATGATAACATCACGTGAAACAACCGTCTGGTTTGGCTTCAGCTTTTTAATGATGTTGATGATCTCCTCGTTAGGACAAACCGATCCATTGATAAGAATGTTATTATTTTCCTTTATAATGGGGTATTTACGGGATAAATACGTTTCAGTTAAAGTAGAGGTTTTCACTTTCAGATATTTTTCCCACTTTTCGCGGATGGTAAGGATCCCTATCCGGATATCCGCGACCGGTCTGGTAAATGTTAGCGGAAGTAAGTTATTTCTGACAATACTTTCGTCGAATAAGATATAGTTCATTTGTACTGATAGTTTTATGTTGTATCTCAGGTAATTGTCATATAGTCAACTGACAAAATTAGACATTTATTATTTAATTTTATAAAAAAAGCCTCCATTTTGTGTAAAAGGAGGCTTTCAATGCTGATTGTAAAACATTCCAGCTATTTATTGGCTCTCTGATCGATGTGTTTCTGATACCTGCTTTTAAATTTGTCAACCCTGCCGGCAGTATCGATAAGCTTCATTTTACCTGTAAAGTAAGGATGTGAGGTATGTGATATTTCAAGTTTAACCAAAGGGTATTCCAACCCATCTTCCCAAAGGATCGTTTCTTTTGTTTGTATGGTGGACTTGGATAAGAATGCATAATCGTTCGACATATCCTTAAAAACGACCAGCCTGTAATCTTTCGGGTGAATATCTTTTTTCATTTTTTGACTGATTTTTCAAATAAGTGTGCAAAATTAAAGATTTTTCTTTAGATCACAAAAAAATCATTTATTGATTTTGCCATTTATTCATCTTTCTTTCCAAGATTCAGTAAAAAATCGATTGTATCGATCCGATCTGCATAATCCCATAATTCAGGATGTTGAGCCGTACCAGGTAAAATCCAATGACTTTTTATCCGTTTATGACAAACAATGTTTTGTAATTGACTGTCCATGTCCCCGATTTGTTTTGACAAAGTTCTCAGATCTTCATAATATTCATAAAATATAACAGAGACTGGTGATGAAACTGAATTGTTCTCTGTCAGGATGATATCTCCCGTATCAATAAACGGGATCTTATTTATGATATAAATGGATTTAAAATAATCATAATTGTTCCTGTATTTATGATGATACCTGTAATATTCGAATTTCCCAAGGTTGTTTATAAACTGTTTCAGATCGTAACCAACCGGAATATATAATTTTGAAACACTTCTGCACCCCAATCCGAAATAGAGCAGTACATCATCTGCCAGTGCATAGAGATCCTCATTTGTCTCTTCACCAGTAATAATAGCTATGCTGTTACGGTTTTTTCGTATAATATTCGGATATTTTCCGAAATAATACTCAAAGTACCTGGAGGAATTATTATTTCCGGTGGCAATGATTGCATCAAAGGAAGATAACGGTTGTCTGGTAATACTGGTATAATCCTTCCATTCCGGATGATTGGCAATTAAAACCTCAATAATAGCCGGAAGCAATACAGCATCCTGCGAAGATAATTTAGCGATCAACCGGTGTCCTGTTATCAATACAGAGAGAAAATCATGAAAACCTACAAGGGGGATATTTCCCGCCATTACTATGGCTATAGTTTGCGGTTGATCATTGTCAGCGATCTTTCTCATATAAGGTTTAAGCCATTTCTCGAGCTTTTCATGAGTTAACCTTTCGGCAAGTGATAAAAGAGCATGACAAATATTCTCTTGTAAAAACCAGGGATTTTCAATCTGCGCTTGTTTTGCTGCAGCCCGGATTATTTCCAATTGCGGATCATCCGTTTCGCCGGGGAAATTCCGGAAAAGTTCTCCGAGCCCTACAAATGAATCTATCCTTTCATTCAGGGTCATAATGGATTCAAATTTTGTACAAATTTAACTTATTCACAGGTAGTAGAAATAATGAACAGGATTTCCCGTTAAATAACCTCACCCCCGCACGAAAACTCGTGGCTTGAGGTTGACTAAAAGGTAGGTCTGAAGATAATTATTTCTTCTTTGTGTACTCAGTGCCTTCTTAGTGTTTATTGTGGTTCAGCGTTTTATGAATTAACCACAATGGTCACAAAGTTTCACACAAAGATCACAAAGACTTTTTGGTCAACCCCATTAAGGTGATGAGTTTTGAGGTTTAATACAATTTTCCACAATTAAATCAGAATCAGCATTCATGTTTAAGCGGTTATTTGAGTCTCAACTTTACGTCTGTCTGATTTTTTTCGCTATTTCTGTGGTCGCACAAAACAACCCATCACTCAAACAGTCTGAAGATTCCCTTAAAAGCATTGGTAAATTGATAAAGGAGTCATCTTCAGATTCAGCCAGGTTGCATTTGAATGCCCTGTTCTTTATTACATTGGACCAGGCTATCCATCTCCCCGGTTCTTTCGACTACCCCTTCGATTCTATAAAGATACTGGGAAAATTGAAATCACCTGACAAGAGATTCAGGATGTATAATTGGAACCTCCCTAAAAGCGATGGGACCAACATTTCTTTTTGTTTCCTGCAGGTTTATAATAAGAGCAAGGATCAATATGAAACCTTTGACCTGGCCGACAGATCAGATTCGATAGACCAACCGGCGATCCAAACACTGGATGTCAATCATTGGTATGGTACATTATATTATAAAATCATTGAGAATTCATCCATTCCGGATAACAAAAAATATTATACTCTTCTGGGGTGGATAGCGAAAAACAGATTCATTGCTGAGAAAATCATCGAAGTTTTAACATTTGATAAAGATGGAATACCACATATGGGGGCAAAGATCTTTAAAAATTTTCAAGATGGACAGGTAAGAAGAGTCATATTCAAATATTCTTTATCAGCAAAAATGGCATTAAATTATAATGAGATGGGCTTACCTGTAGGGAATAAATCGGCTGCCTTATTAAAACAATCCGGAATAAAAGGCAAAAAGGCGAAAATGATCATTTTTGACCATCTTGTTCCATTGGAACCTCAATTAGAGAACCAGTACCAGTTTTATGTGCCTGAAGCTGATACATATGATGCTTTTGTATTTTCAAAAGATGCATGGATTTTCCTTCATGAAGTGGATGCCAGAAACAGTCCATTACCTTCTAAAAAAAGAAAATAATGCTTTGTCACCCATTGAATTTCCTCTCTTATATTAATTTTCTTTTCCGTAAAAATTTTATTTTCCAAGTTTGATTTTTCACAGTAAAATCTTTTACCTTTGTTTTAATAATCAATATCTATTTCTTTACTTTGGTTTTACTATATTTTAATCTTATTTCTTATGAAAAAACACAATTTTAATGCAGGGCCTTCCATTCTTCCCAGAATTGCGATTGAGAACACTGCAAAGGCTGTTCTTGAACTGAATGGTATCGGGATGTCAATTCTTGAAATCTCGCACAGAAGCAAGGATTTTCAGGCTATTATTGATGAAACAGTTGCCCTATTCAAAGAACTGTTAAAAATTCCCGACAATTACCATGTATTGTTTTTAGGTGGTGGTGCAAGCCTTCAATTCTGCATGGTTCCATATAACCTGCTTCAGAAGAAAGCAGCTTACCTGGAAACCGGCGTCTGGGCGCAGAAAGCGATCAAAGAAGCCAAACTTTTCGGTGCGGTTGATATTGTTGCCTCTTCCGGTGACAAGAACTTTAACTATATCCCAAAGAATTTTACCATTCCAGAGAATGCAGATTATTTTCATATTACCACGAACAATACTATTTTCGGTACCGAGATCCGGTATGATATGGACAGCCCTGTCAATATGGTCGCTGATATGTCTTCTGATATATTAACAAGGCCCATTGATATTTCAAAATATGCTTTGATCTATGGGGGTGCACAAAAGAATCTGGGTCCTGCCGGTGTTACTTTTGTTATTCTCAGGGAAGATATACTGGGTAAAGTCGACAGACCTATTCCTACCATGTTAAATTATAAAACACATATTAAGGAAGGCTCTCTTTTTAATACACCACCTTGTTTACCGATATACACATGTATGGAAACCTTACGGTGGATCAAAAGCCTGGGGGGTATTGAGAAGATCAAGGAAATGAATATTGAAAAAGCAAATCTTCTTTATAATACTATTGACAATAGCAAAATGTTCGTAGGAACGGTTGAAAAAGAATCCCGGTCGATTATGAATATTTGCTTTGTTCTCAAAGAACAATATAAAGATAAAGAAGATGCCTTTATGGATTTTGCAAAAAGCAAAGGGATGGTTGGAATTAAAGGACACCGTTCAGTAGGTGGTTTCAGAGCCTCGACCTACAATGCATTACCTATTGAAAGTGTTCAGGCATTGATCGATTGCATGCATGAATTTGAAAAAATCAACGCATAAGTCTGTAATAACAATAAACGGTGATATTCTATGACAAAAGTTTTAATAGCAACGGATAAACCTTTCGCACCTGTCGCGGTTCAAGGGATCAGAAAAGTTGTTGAAGGTGCCGGGTTTGAATTGGTCCTTCTGGAAAGTTATCCGAAACAGGAAGATTTTATCAAGGCGGTAGAAAATGTCGATGCGGTTATTGTCAGAAGCGATAAGACTGATAAAAGCGTTATTGATGCCGGTAAAGCGTTGAAAATTGTAGTACGTGCAGGAGCCGGATATGATAATATCGATCTGCAGGCTGCAAGTGCAAAGGGAGTATGCGTGATGAATACCCCGGGTCAGAATTCGAATGCTGTAGCTGAACTTGCTTTGGGAATGATGGTCTATTACGTAAGGAGTTTTTTTAATGGAAAATCAGGAACCGAACTGAAAGATAAAAAGCTTGGTATTCACGCTTACGGCGCTGTTGGCAAGAATGTAGCCCGTATAGCCAAAGGATTTGGGATGGAAGTATATGCTTACGATCCTTTTATTTCAAAAGAAGATATCGAAAAAGATGGAGTAAAATGTTTAGGCTCCGCCGAAGAATTGTACAGTACCTGCAACTTTATTTCCCTTCATATTCCGGCAAATAGTAAGACTAAAGAATCAATCAATTATAGCCTCTTATCCAGGATTCCTGCACCGGCAGTTCTTGTCAATACAGCCAGGGCTGAAGTCATCCATGAAGCAGATCTGCTGCGAATCTTTGAGGAAAAAAAGGCATTTGCTTATCTTTCCGATGTTGAACCTGTTAATAAAGCAGAATTTGAAGCCAAATTCAAGGGCCGTTATTTCTTTACCCCCAAGAAAATGGGTGCCCAGACTGAGGAAGCGAACATCAATGCAGGTATTGCTGCAGCAAAGCAAATTGTAGTTTTTTTGAAAAATGGTGATCGTACGTTTCAGGTTAATAAATAATCATGAATTATCAGATCTTGCCACGTATAATGATACATTTGATATATTCTTCCGTCACCCTTGGATATTATTTATTTTAATACCAATTTCCTATGGAAAACGAACAAGAAAAACCCATCACCTTTTTCAGGTTTGAAGATTTGAGAATCTATCATAAAGCCCTTGAATACATTAATTGGGCTTACTCTGTATCAAAAAACAGTAAAGATGATCCGTATGTAAGATTTTTCTTTGAGCGCTTTATATCATCTGCTAACGGTATAGCCCTGAACATAGCAGAAGGCTCATCACGAAACAAGAGTCAGTTCGTTTATTACCTGAAAATGGCAAAAAGCTCGGTTCGGGAATGTGTGGTGTTATCGACGATAGCCCAAAACCGTACCTGGTTTTCAAAAGAAGTATATGAAGATTCGAAGAATCATCTGATGGAAATGACGAAAATGATCGGGGCATTGATCGGTTCATTACAAAGAAGCACCAGGCCTGAAGAACATTCAAACGATGAAGAAGAAACGGAATAATCCCGTTTTTCATTCCTTCAATATCAAACCACTGAACATTTTGGATTTTTTGCCAACTATATTCATTCAGAAAAGAGAATTATGGCTATTTTAAAAGCTTTTAAAGGACTCAGGCCTCCTAAGGAAATCGCTAAAGATTTGGCTTCGAGGCCATATGATGTGTTAAATTCAAAAGAAGCAAGAGAAGAAGCAAAAAATAATAAGTTTTCCCTTCTTCATATCATAAAACCGGAAATTGATCTTCCGGAAGAGCTGGATATTCATTCACAGCCTGTTTATGAAAAAGCGAAAGAAAATTTTACTTTATTTAAAAAAAATGGCTGGTTGATAAAAGATACAAAAGATCTCCTTTATATATATGGCCAGACGATGAATGGCAAAACACAATACGGTATTGTAGGTTGTGCCGGTGTTGATGATTATATGAATGGAATCATTAAGAAACATGAGCTGACAAGGAAAGATAAAGAGGAAGACCGGATGAAACATGTGAGGATAACAAATGCCAATATGGAACCTGTATTTTTCACTTATCCTGCTGTCGGCAAAATAGATGAAATTGTTTCCAAAATCGTTAAATCAAAGCCTCCTGAGTATGACTTTGTGGCAACCGACGGCGTCGGGCATCATTTTTGGGTGATTGACAGTGACCAAACGATTAAAACGATCATTGATCTTTTCGGGAAGATACCCTATACTTATGTCGCTGATGGTCATCACAGGACCGCAGCGGCTGCCCTTGTTGGAAATGAGAAAAGAAAGGGGAACCCAAATCATACAGGTTCCGAAGAGTATAATTTTTTTCTCGCTGTTCATTTCCCTGATAATCAACTGACGATTATCGACTACAACCGTGTTGTGAAAGATCTGAACGGATTGGATAAGCCGGAATTCCTGGCGAAATTATCAGAGATCTTTCTTGTTGAAGAGGTTGGTACTTCTATATACAAACCTGACAGATTGCATAATTTTGGTTTATATACCGATGGTACATGGTACTCTCTTACTGCTAAACAAGGTACTTACAATGATTCCGATCCTATCGGAGTGCTTGATGTCACGATCCTTTCACGTTTAATCCTTGAACCGATCCTGAATATTAAAGACCTCAGAACTTCCGATCGTATTGATTTTGTCGGAGGAATACGTGGCCTCGGTGAATTGAAAAAAAGAGTTGACAGTGGTGAAATGAAGGCAGCATTTGCACTTTACCCTGTTTCAATGAAACAACTTATCGATATTGCGGATTCGGGAAATATCATGCCTCCGAAAACAACATGGTTTGAACCGAAACTGCGTAGTGGGCTGGTGGTGCATTCGTTGGAATAACCGGTTGTTAATCGCTCATATATTCCGAAAATAGCACCTGAAGATAGGCTTTTCCTTCATTCAGTATGGAATCACGAATGGATGGATCGATCTGTAGAAAATGATAATAATCCGTTCCTTTATCATATGAAAAGTAAGAATCAAGCCGGATCCATCCAACCCCATCTTCTGTTGAAAAGTAGGCAAAATCAGGCGTATAGGGATTGAATAGATTCTTACTCCATTTAAGCTTATCACTTCTTAATTTCATCTGCGCAAGCAATGTGGCAGCAATATCATGCTGATCTCCCAATTTATGCCATGTTTTTCCCTTGAATTCATCCCGAATCACATTCCCATAAAATAACAGCGGGATTTTATGATATTCCTTTGATTGCGGATCCCAGTTCCGGTAGGAATTGTGGCTATGGTCGGCTACGACAATGAATAGCGTATTATTAAACCATGGTTCCAACCTGGCTTTTTTAAAATATTCACCCAGACAATGGTCTGTATAATATGCGGCATTTATATATTCATGTTCATTTTTGCCCCATTTTAATGGCTTAGGATATGGCTGATCCCATGGTGAATGAGTGCTGACCGTAAATAATGCAGAAAAGAAGGGTTGTTGTTCTTTACTCAAATCGTTCAACTGATAGCCAAGAGTGTACTCATCATGAACTCCAAGTTTTCCGCGAAAAAAATTCTTTGGAAAATCAGAACCTTCCATGATCTTATCAAATCCATTAAAGAAAATATAGCTTTTAATATTACCATAGATCAGTTGTCCGCCAAAATAAAAAGAGGTTTTATATCCCTGGCGCTTCAACATTTGAGGGAGGCTTTGCAGTTTGACAAATTTATCAGGCTGGACAGTGATGGAAGAAACAGGATGTGCGGGAAAGGCACTGAATATCGATGCCATCCCTTGTTCAGAACGCGAACCTGAAGCATATATCCTGTCGAATAAAATACCGTTCTTTTCCAGCTCTTTAAATTGAGGAGTTATCCCCGGTTCACCCCCGAGGTCCTGAATCAAATCGGCTGACCAGCTTTCAAGGATAAGGATCACAATATTCGGTCGGTTTGTCTTCAGAATTGAGATGGTTGTGTCTTTTGGCGTACGATATATCTCCGCAACCAGTTTTTCAGCTTTTTGCTGATCGAAAAAGATATAAGGATCTTTTTCAAAATTCGGAAGATTCTCAAAAATGCTTATATAAAGATTAAAAAAATTATTGACCGATGTAAGATTCAGCATGTTGTTTTTAGAATAATAAGACTGGCTTTGGTTGATCGGAATAGCTTGAATCCCGCCGCGCATGGCTATAAAAATTAATGGGGGCATAATGATCAGAAATACAAATGTGAATACCAGGTTACGTTTTTCTTTGATGATATCCAGATAGAATATTTTAAGATAGGAAATGAATCCTGCAAAGAACAGGAATACTAATAGAATCAGTAAAAAGAGAAAAACGCCGGATTCTGCCGAATTATATATTTCGGAGGGATGGCTTAAATATTTTATGACCTTATAGGTAAGCTTTGTTTTCCATTCTGAATAGATCCCCATCTCCCCTGCCGTCGTCAGTGAATATGCGAAAATCAACACAGCCGTATAAACCTTATTGATGTAATTGAACCATCTGGGACTCCAGATGGATTGTATGACCAGTAGTAGAAACGGGAAGATCATTATATACCCAACAGTGGCGAGATCCAGTTTCAGGGAATACCAGAAGACTCCAAGGATATCAAAAAGTCTGATCTTCTCGGCGACGATAAGCCGGAAGTGATAAAGAAGAAAGACCACCCTTGTGAAATCGAAAAAGAGTATCCAGAACAAGAGTTGTCGGAGGAATGAATAGATGACTTTTTTCATAGTTAAGAGAGAACGTAAAATTACAAATAATCGTTATTATCATTCGTGATTTTATTTTTACCCGCGGAAGAGCGAAATCTAAATGCGTATCTTTGTCATATATTAAAGGTATTCAATTTCATGACTATCCAAGAGAATCTCCGGAAACTCCGGCAGGAAATTCCTGACAGTGTGAAGCTCGTTGCTGTTTCCAAGACAAAGCCCACCAATGAAATTATGGACGCTTATCAAGCCGGGCAGTCAGTTTTCGGCGAAAATAAAGTTCAGGAGCTGGTCACAAAACAAATTATCCTTCCCAAGGATATTGAATGGCATTTTATCGGGCATCTCCAAACCAATAAAGTCAGGCAGATTGCATCATTTATAGATTATATAGAAAGTATCGACAGCCTGAAGCTTCTCATTGAAGTTAATGAAGAGGCACAAAAAAATAACAGGATGATCAATTGCCTTTTACAATTTCACATAGCATCAGAAGAGACGAAGTTTGGACTGGATAAAGAATCAGCCCGATGTCTTTTGGACTCAAAGGAATTTTCAGAAATGCGGAATATCAGGATAGCAGGTGTTATGGGAATGGCAACTTTTTGTACTGATCCGGAAGTTGTCAGGACGGAATTCAGAATGCTGAGACAGTATTTTACTTTATTAAAACAAGAATATTTCATAAATTCCCCGGAGTTCAGGGAGCTTTCAATGGGCATGTCAGGAGATTACAGGATCGCTATTGAGGAAGGAAGTACTATGGTAAGAATAGGCACGGCGGTATTCAGCGACAGGATGTACAATTAAAGACGCAATTTTTATGTAAAGCCATTATCCATAAAATTAAAAATAATAACACAATATATGAAAACCCGATATTTGAATTTTATCTTTGTTCCTTTGACCCTTTTTGCGATAAAGAGTACTGTTGGACAAACAATGATCCCGAAAAGAAGTTATATGCATCTCACAGGTCAGATAGGAAAGAAATATGAACTAACCATGAATCTTGTAAAGATCAACGACAGTCTGTACGGAGATTATCAATGTCGTGCTTTAACAACGGATGCAAATGAAAATTCTTCGTCTCTTGCGAATAGTGGAAACATCCCGGTTGTCTGTGGAAAAATGAAAGCTGACGGGAGTTGTTCACTCAGTGCACCTTTTTCCAGGACATCGCCGATCCTTACCGGACAACTTACAAAGGATCAAAAGCTGACTGGCACCTGGGAGAATGAAGACGGGAAATTCCCCTTTGAAATCATGGAGAAATACGCTGAAGGAAGTGTGCAATTCAATGTCTCTTATCTTAAAGGATTTATGCCTCTTGTTAAAAAGCCCGGATCACCAAAAGGAAGCATTGAGATGGCATTACTTACTCCGGTTGAATCCAGTAACCCTGTCATTTCAGATAGTCTGAAGAAAATCATTCTCGGGAAATTCATAAAAAGGCCTGTAACGAATTACAATCCCGATATGAACCTGAATTCCCTGAAACAGGTTTATTACGACAGGTATATCTCGGGTAATGAAGCACTATATGGTAATAAAACCGGTGGACCCAATCTGAATTGGGAATCGCTTGAATTTATGCATGTTTTATACAATGATAAACACTTTCTCACTTTTTATATTATCAACTATGCTTTTACTGGTGGTGCCCATGGACTTGAGACCTATGAATTTTATGTAGTCAACCTGAACAATGGGAAAATTCTTGCACTCGATGATATTTTCCATGAGGGTTATGAAAAAGAGCTTACCATGACGATCACCCGGAAATTCAAAAATCTAAATTCGCTTAAGCCCGTTCAACAACTTACCAAAGCCGGCTTCTTTACGGATGAGGTAAAACCAAATGACAATTTTTATTTAACAAGTGAAGGGATTGGATTCTTCTATAACCATTATGAAATTGCGCCTTATGCCAGCAGTCCTAATAGTTGTTTTCTAACATTCAGCGAGTTGAAAACAATGATAAAACAGGATGGCGTTCTGCAACCCTTTTTAAAATGAATGGTCTGAGAGGAAAGCCTTCACAAACCTGTCCTTGCCATGAATGTCTTGAATTACTTCTGCATTTTCAAATCCCCTGAGTAATAAAAGTTCCCGAACTTCATTACCAAAAAGCTCATTGATTTCCAGGTACAGGATTCCCGGTCTTGTCAGGTGATGGGAAGCGAATCCGGCAATTGCTTTATTGAAGCGCATCGGATCATTGTCAGGAACAAATAATGCCTCGGCCGGTTCGAAATCAAGGACATGTTGTCTCATCACTTCCTTTTCGCGTTCAAGGACATAAGGCGGGTTACTAACAATAATATTATAAGCGGGAAAATCCTTCAGGACCTCCGGATCCAATATGTTTCCCTGATGAAACCGGATCTCACATCCATAACGGTTCGCGTTTTCCCTGGCAATCTCTAATCCGGAAGGAGAAACATCCATGGCCGTTATGATAGCATTTGGCAGTTTCAGTTTCAGACTTATAGCTATACAACCGGAACCGGTTCCAATATCCAGGATTGTCAGACCGGTGCGTTTTCTTTTATCATTTTCTTTTATTATCCACCCCACAAGCTCTTCTGTTTCGGGGCGGGGAATCAAAACATCTGGATTCACTTTCAGTTCCAGCCCGGCAAAAAATGCCACCTCTGTAATATATTGTATAGGCCTGTTACAGCTAAGTTCGAAAAGAGCATGATAGAGACGGGTCGCATCCTTTTCAGGAAGAACATCGTTTGATCTCAGGTGTACCTCAGCTTTCCCCCATCCAAAATACTTTTCAAACAGAATATACAAGAACTGTATAATTTCATTTTCATCGTACTGATTCTTTAACCGGTTTTTAAACAACCGGAGAAAATTTTTTATAGAATTTGATTGGTTTTCCATGCACCGAAGTTAAAAAATAAATTAATTTAGCGGGGTATTTCATTGTTATTTTCATGTTATGCTTTCCGAAGATTCCTATAAGACTGTGAGTTCCCTTTCACAAGGAATCTACAAAGAAAAAGGCAGCAGATTTGTTGCTCTTGCCTATCCGGTTAATTCGGAAGATGAAATAAAAGATCAACTCACGAAATGGAGGAAAGAATATCACGATGCACAGCATCATTGTTATGCATTCCGGCTTGGTAAGGATCATCAGGTCTATCGCGTTAACGATGATGGTGAACCGTCAGGAAGTGCCGGAAGACCCATCTACGGGCAAATACTATCCAATGATCTGACGAATATATTAATTGTGGTCATACGATATTTTGGAGGAACAAAGCTTGGTATTCCGGGATTGATAAAAGCATACAAAACCGCCGCGAAAGAAGCACTGGACCAGGCTACGATAGTGGAAAAAACAATTAATGTCAGGGTTGAAATCAGGTATGATTATCTTGCGATGAATGAAGTGATGAAAACCCTGAAAGATGATAGTGCTACTATTCTCAATCAGGTTTTTGATAATAATTGTAAACTAACCTTTTCCATAAGGAGAACCCGGTTAGATAAAATTTTATCCCGTTTACAAAAGATCAATGGTATCTCGATAAAGTTTGAAGGTATTTTTTATTCTTGATATTTCGTGAAAGAAATTGTTATTTAGACTAATTTTGTATAAGGAACATATTCATATTTTTTTATATAATTGTGAATAAGACATAATGCTATTTATACCTATTTTAAATAAATCCCATATACACTTTTAACATATTCATCCGTAACTACTTGGTGAAAAAATCTGCTTAGATCAAACCCGCTTAGATGTAAGGGTTGACGAAACTTTGCATAAAATATTTTTTAAAAAATTATGACCAAAAAAGTTTTTTTTTAATTTTTTTTTTATCATATTTGTTACTTAATTGAAAGATTGCCTCCTAAAAAGGATTTTGACTTGCGGCCAAAGTCTAACACCTTGAAAAAGCGCATAATATAGTAATTGTCGAATAACGAATTTTTGAAGGTTAGTCATTGATGGAAAAGAACGTGGTCGAAATTTGGGGAAATTGTCTCAAAATAATAAAGGACAATATCAATTATCAAAGTTTCAAAACATGGTTTCTTCCGATAAAACCTTTAAAGCTAAAGGATAATGTTCTCACTATCCAGGTTCCAAGCCAATTCTTTTATGAATGGATGGAAGAACATTATATCGGCCTTCTGAAAAAGACGATTAAAAAGGAATTGGGTAATGAGGGCCGGCTGGAATACAGTATTATCATGGATAATACCGAGAAGGATCCAGGCCCGTTCTCCATCAATGTTCCGGCTGGAGAAAAGAAACCGACATCCAACCCTTCTGTTTCAATGCCCATTGATTTGAACCGTGGTTCATCAAAGGAAATTCCAAACCCCTTTATTATTCCAGGGTTAAAGAAGATCAAGGTCAATTCCCAACTGATCGAAAGCTATTCCTTCGATAATTTTGTCGAGGGAGATTGTAACCGTCTGGCCCGTTCAGCAGGATATGCTGTCGCCAATAATCCCGGCAAGACCGCCTTCAATCCTTTGTTAATATACAGCAATACAGGCTTGGGAAAAACGCATCTCTCACATTCTATCGGCCTGCAGGTCAAGGATAATTTCCCGGATAAGACAGTCCTGTATGTTACAACAGACCAATTTATCAATCAATTCATCGACTCGGTAAAGAACAATAACCAGAATGATTTCATTCATTTCTACCAGATGATCGATGTCCTGATTATCGATGATATTCATAACCTTGCGGGAAAAGAGAAAACGCAGGATGTTTTCTTTCACATCTTTAATCATTTGCATCAAAAAAGCAACCAGATCATTCTTACATCCGACAAATCTCCGGTCGAAATGAAAGGAATTGAACCACGTTTGTTATCACGGTTCAAGTGGGGTTTATCCGCCGATCTTCAGATACCGGACCTCGAAACACGGATTGCCATATTACATAAGAAGCTTTACAACGATGGTATTGAGATTTCCAAGGAAGTTGTCGAATACCTTGCCTATAGTATAAATACCAACATCCGTGAACTTGAGGGAGCTATGATCTCGCTTCTTGCACAGTCATCTCTCAATAAAAAGACCATCACTCTTGAGCTTGCAAAACAGATGATCGATAAATTCGTCAAGAACACTTCCCGCGAAATATCCATCGATTATATCCAGAAGATTGTTTGTGATTATTTCAAAATACCGATTGATATGATCAATTCCAAAACCAGGAAAAGAGAGATCGTCCAGGCAAGACAACTTTCCATGTACTTTTCAAAGAAACATACAAAAGCTTCCCTCGCAAGTATCGGTTTGCATTGTGGAAATAAAGACCACGCCACTGTTTTACATGCATGCAGGACCGTGAATAACCTTGTTGAAACCGATAAGCAATTCCGGGTGTTTGTAGAAGAATTGGATAAAAAAATCAAATTATAAATCCTTCGCCGTCAGGTCTCCGATGAAAGTGCTCTTTGTCTGTACCGGTAATATTTGCCGGTCCCCTTTGGCCGAAGGTATTCTTAAGGATAAACTGCGCAAAAAACGTATTACGGCGGAGATTGACTCGGCAGGGTTTGAAAACTTTCACATCGGCGATCTTCCTGATGAACGCGCAATAAAAATTGCCTGGAAACATGACATCGATATCACTGATCACAGGGCAAGGTTATTTACCAGGGCTGACTTCGATCGTTTTGATAAAATTTATGTCATGGATGCCTGGCATTTCGATAATACCATGAGGTTATCAAGAAATGATAACGATAAAGAAAAAGTCGATTATGTGATGAACGTACTCTATCCGATGCAAAACATCCCGGTTCATGATCCCTGGTATAATGGAATATCTGCTTTTGAAGAGGTATTTATTCAACTGGAAAAAGCCTGTGAAATCATTGCAGAAATGATCCGGGAACAATATAAATCATAATTCCAAATCCTTTTGTATCCTGTAAAAAAGTTACATGGAGTCACCAGCCTATAACTTTCCTGATGTTAACAAAATTCTGCAAGCAGCAGATCGTATTAAACACCATATCAACAAAACTCCTGTTTTAACTTCACACAGTATCAATGCTGCCTTTCATTGTGAGATCTATTTCAAATGTGAAAATTTCCAGAAAGTAGGAGCATTTAAAGCCAGGGGAGCAACAAATGCAATTTTCTTGCTTGACAATTCATCGCTGGTAAATGGTGTTGCAACCCATTCATCCGGGAATCATGCCCAGGCATTATCATGGGCGGCCTCTTTAAGAAAAGCGAAAGCTTTCATTGTTATGCCATCCAATTCATCAAAAGTTAAAGTTGAAGCTGTCAAAAATTATTTAGGGACAATAACATTTTGTAAGCCGACACTTGAAGCACGGGAAGCAACACTGGCAAAGGTCATAGCCGAAACGGGGGCAATCGAAATACATCCTTATAATGACCTTCGCATAATTGCAGGACAAGCTACTGCTGCAAAAGAACTGATTGAAGAAATTCCGGCTCTTGATATTCTGATGGCTCCTGTCGGTGGCGGTGGATTACTGAGCGGAACTGCATTATCTGCCAGGTATTTTTCTCCAAAGACCAGAGTCATAGCAGCCGAGCCTGAACAAGCGAATGATGCATTCCTCTCGTTTACTCAAAAAAAATTCATTCCATCTGTGAACCCAAACACCATCGCTGACGGTTTAAGGACTTCCCTTGGAACCCTCACCTACCCTATTATCCTGGATAATGTTCATCAAATCGTTACAGTCAGCGAGAAATCGATTGTCATGGCTATGCGGTTTATCTGGGAAAGAATGAAGATATTGATAGAGCCTTCTGCTGCCGTACCTTTTGCTGCAATTTTGGAAAAGAAAGTTGCAGTCAGTAAAATGAAGATCGGGATCATCCTTTCAGGCGGGAATGTCGACCTGGATAAGTTACCGTGGATCACAAAAAAGTAATGAAGTAATGAAGGTGTAGTTTAGGATATGAAAAAATAAGATGGATAAAGGAACATTATATCTGCTGCCAACGGTTTTAAATGACGATCCTGTTGAAAACTCACTTCCTGCTTCAAATATCAGGTGTATCCTCAGGCTCCGGCATTTTGTAGTGGAAGAAATCAAAACATCCCGGCGTTTTTTACGAAAAACAGGCGTGACGGGTGATTTTAATGATTTTCATTTCCTTTTATTCAATGAACATTCGGATAAAAAACATTTGGAACAATATATTGAACCTCTTCTCCAGGGACATGATATGGGTATCCTTTCTGAAGCGGGCTTCCCATGTATTGCAGACCCGGGTTCGGAAATTGTACGCCTTGCACACAGGCATAAAATTAAAGTTGTCCCTCTTTCCGGTCCATCTTCTATCTTTCTGGCACTGATGGCTTCAGGCTTTAATGGGCAAAATTTTATTTTTCATGGTTATCTGCCGATTGAAAAAACAGCAAGGACAAAAAAGATAGAAGAAATGGAAAATGCCGTATATTCTAAAGACCAGACCCAAATATTCATTGAAGCCCCTTACAGAAATCTCCAGCTTTTTCACGCGATTGTTACAACCTGTCAGACTGCGATTATCCTGTGTACAGCCACAGATTTGACTACTGAAAAAGAATCAATCCAGGTAAAAACAGTTAAAGAATGGAAAAACGATATCCCGGATATTAATAAAAAACCGACTGTTTTTCTCCTGTACCGGTAGGAAAATGTTCATTGTAGTCCATAGTTGAAGGGAAATTTCTTTATCATCATATAAATAATCATCCTCTAAAAATTAAAGATTGGAATCTGTTCTTTCGCTTCACAAGATTTCCAAACGATACGGAAAAATCCAGGCAGTAAAAGTACTATCCCTCGATGTATTGCAAGGCCAGGTTTATGGTATCCTCGGCCCAAACGGAAGTGGAAAAACCACTACATTAAGTATCATGCTTGGCCTGATGAAAGCTGATTCAGGCGACTTCCTGTGGTTTGGTGATGCTCCCTCAAAAAAAAGCCTTAAGAGAATCGGGGCAGTTATTGAGAGTCCTAATTTTTTCCCCTATCTGAGCGCTGTCAAAAACCTTGAGATTGTCGCATCTATTAAAGATTTATCTTTTGATGGTATCCCGGATGTTTTAATGATAACAGGTCTGTATGAAAGGAGGAATTCAAGGTTCAATACTTTTTCATATGGAATGAAACAGCGACTGGCGGTTGCGTCGGCCCTGCTTGGAAATCCTGAAGTCCTGATCCTTGACGAACCCACGAATGGTCTTGATCCACAGGGAATCGCACAGATCCGTGAGATCATTCTCCGGGTTGCCTCCAAAGGAACAACGATAATCCTTGCCAGTCATCTCCTGGATGAGGTACAAAAGATTTGCAGCCATGTTGCAGTTTTGAACAAAGGACAACAATTATTTTCAGGAAAAGTCAGTGAGGTGGTTGCTATTGCAGATTGTATTGAAATTGCTGCAGAAAATCAGGAATTACTCGATAAAACGATTCAGTCGCATGCAAATTTTAAATCGTTAATCCATTCCGATGGGAAATCATTGGTTTATTTCACGCAGGCAATAAAACCACAGGAGATTAATGAATTTCTGTTTCGAAATGGTATTGTTCTTACTCATCTTTCAGAAAAGCAAAGAAGTCTTGAAAAACATTTTCTGGAACTTTTACAGGAAAATCAATGATAAAGCTGTTAAAAATAGAACTAAAGAAAATCGTGAACTATAAAGTTTTCTGGATCCTGATCGGGTTATATTTTGTTTTCCTGGCATTGGGGATCCTCATGGCTGAGTTTACCTTAAATAATTGGATCGACAATTTCAATAAAAGGCTCCCAATTCCATTGCCTCATATAACACTTTATTTCTTTCCTGATATCTGGCAAAACATGATGTTCTTCGCCAGTATCCGCTATTTCCTGATCTTTCCAGCGATTATTATTATCATCCTGATAACAAATGAATTCACATTCAAGACCATCCGACAAAACCTTATAAATGGCATGAGTAAACAGGAATTCCTGGTATCCAAACTACAGGTCATAATTCTATTATCATTGATCATTACAATCATTCTTGCTGTAATCATATTTCTCCTTGGAGTTATTCATACGGATCATCCAAATTTTTCTCTGATGATGAAGAAGATTGTCTTTGTACCAGGTTTTTTCATTCAAATCCTGACATTTCTTCTCTTTGCTTTTTTCTTTGGATTTATATTCCGAAATACAGGTCTTACTATTGCACTTTTCACTTTGTATACTTTGATCATTGAGCCTGTTATCTATTACATTTTGAAAATTCCTTATTTCCAACCCAATAACATTTCACCCCGTCTGCCCGTAAATTCTGTTCTTAAGATCGTGGAATATCCAAATATTTCTTCCCTGCAAAAAATTGCGGGAATCCATTTACAGGATACAGTATCTATTCTGGATTGCATTGTTCCCTTAATCTATTCTGCAGTGATGATTGGAATTGTATTCCGGATCATGCTAAGGAGGGATATTTAGTAAAGGATGACGATCTCTCTGAGCTCAGAAAGATTCTGCATTTTTTTTGCTTGTCGCAGTTCAATTGCGGATGCTGTGTAAAAAGTATGCTCCTCGAGGAATTGAACAAGTTTTGCCAGCCATTTCTTTATGGTTGTGGTGCCAATGCCATTCATTTCCAGTTCCAGTTTGAGCCTGAATGACTGAATAAAGAAATCATCCCGACCCAGGTTATCCATATCAGCATCACAGAGGATCTGGCCTGTATATGTTTCCGGCCGTTGCGGAAGACAGGTTACCATTATAAGGTCGCAAATTTCCGTGATCTCTTTTGTTGAATAGGAATAGTGTGGAAGTGAATTTCTGGCAACTTCAACGGATGCAAGTTCATGTTCTTTATAATTGATCAGCATTCCTATATCATGGAATAATGCTGCTGTTTCAATGATCAAGCCTGTCTGTGGATCAATTTTTTCCTTTTTGATCAGTTGTTTTGTTACCTTCTGGACATCAAGCGTATGTTCCAGTGTATGGTAAAACATGGAGTTGGGCAGTTCTTTTTTTAACCTGCTTACAATGTATTTCTCTGCACCTTGAAAGTTCATCGAATAAGTAGTTTTAGTCTATTATTTTGTTTAAAGTTGGAAAGATATTTTACCCGTGCAAATTTACAACAATTCATTTGTCTTTTGCCATTTCAGGGAGTTCAGAGGGCTCAATTTCCTTTCCTATTCTGACTTCTATTTTTCCTCCTTTTTTCTGAAATTTAATAGTTCCATTGATCAGGCTTACCCGTTGAAGAATGTTGTCAATACCCATTCCTTTTGATCTGTCATGAATTTCTTCAACTTTATAACCTTTTCCATTGTCTGCGTAATACAACATCAGAATTTTCCCTTTAAAATCCAGATTTATTTTGGATTTTGTGGCGCCGGAATGCTTGACGGTATTATTGATCAATTCGCAAATGATCCTGTATAGATGCAATTCAACTTGTTTTGCAAAACGTTTCCCATTCAGGTTTGAAATAAATTCAATTGTATATTGCCCTTCCTTCTGCATCATTTTAATAAAGGAATTTAACGCTGCTTCAAGCCCATAATTGTCAATCAGCCGAGGCATCAGGTTGTTAGCGATGATCCTCATTTTTCCGATAGAATCGTTCAGGAGCTCTTTACACATTTTAAGATCTGATAAGAAGGTTTCAGGATCCTTAGGGTTTTCAAGAAGACTCAGGTGAAGCTTTATGCTGGACAGAGTAGGTCCCAGATCATCATGAAGATCGGCTGCGAATCGCTTCCGTTCTTTTTCTTCTGCTTCAATGACTTTACCAAGAACATATCTTTCGAGATTCTTCCGCTCTGTAATATCAAAAAGCGTAGTCATGACGGCATTCCTTCCTTTATACTTTATCCTGCTGTTCCTGAGAAGAAATGTTTTCAGGATCACTTTCTGGCTTACTGTACGGATCTCAATTTCCTCCTCAATAACACGAGGGTTAATAAAAAGGTCATACAAGAAATGGGTGTTCTCGTGATCTACCGGGTCGATTAACAACGTTGCAAGATCCTTTCCTATTATCTCATCTTTTGGATACCCTAAGATCTGTATAATGAAATCATTCGCGAACACGACTTTCCTATCCATATGAATGAGGATAGGATTCGGAAGATGCTTTACCAGGGTTTTAAAAAGGGCTTCACTTTCATGGAAGGAGGTATTCATAGGATGGATCATGTTATAAAATTACAAGTTTATTCCGTAAAGCAAATATGACCAGGTTCAAAACATTGGATGTGCCTGTCTTTTGAAGCAGTTTATTCCGGTACCCTTCAACAGTACGGGTGCTGATAAAAATTTTTTCCGCAATCTCAGCATTTGACAATCCCTTACAAAGTAATCGCAGGACTTCATTTTCCTTATGGGTGAAGGTGATCTTATCCATGGTATCGTATCCTCTGACTTTTTTTACGAGCACCTGCATGACTTCTTCGGAATAGTAATGTTGTCCGTCCGAAACCCTCGTAATTGCTTTTTTGAAATCCGTCACATCGGAATTTTTCAGGATGAAACCATATATTCCTTTATCCACCATTGAAAAAATGTATTCTTCCTCACCGAACATGCTTAAAACAAGGATCTTTAGGGATGGATTAAATTGCAGCGCTTTCTCGGTAGCTTCGATACCATCCATTTCCGGCATTTGTATATCCATTATTACAAGGTCGGGAGTGACTTTCTTTAACATTTTTAAAAACTCGACTCCGTTTGGAGCTTCACCGACCAATTCCATATCATCCATTTCACTAATGATCCGTCTCAATCCTTCCCGGAAAATTGCATGATCTTCGACCGTTATTATTTTCTTTTTTGTTGCCATTATCATAGGTATTAACAGAACAAATTATTCCGGATTAAAAATACACCCAAAAATTATTTTATATCCACAAAATACATATCAATCAATCCTTTGTTCTTCGCTTCAATTTTTCCTCTGGGAGTGCAATGGAATTGATGTTTTATTAACTCAAAGGTAAACCCGGAGACATTTACCTTTCCGGTCTCACCGCCGCTTTCCATCCTTGATGCAATATTCACCGAATCGCCCCAGATATCATAAGCGAATTTCTTTAATCCGACTATACCAGCCACCACGTGACCGGTATTGATACCAATCCTTAATTCGAAGAAAATTTCCCCGCGTGAACATCTTTCATTTTTCTGGATATTCATGAATTCCTGCATTTCAAGTGCAGCAGAAACCACATCATATGCATGGGACTTATTAGTAATAGGTAATCCTCCTGCGCACATGTAACTATCACCGATGATCTTGATCTTTTCAATATTATGACGGGCAATGATCTTGTCGAATTCGCTGAAATAGAAATCTACCAATTTAACCAGATCTTCTGCACCCATTTTTTCACTGAGTTGGGTAAAACCTTTAAAGTCTGTGAACATGACTGTAACCTCATCAAACCGTTTTGCTTTTGCTGTTCCTGTCAACTTTAATTCTTCTGCTGTTTCATATGGCAGGATATTTAATAAGAGATCGTCGGATTGTTTCTTTGCAGCGTCCAGCAGCTTGTTCGATCTTTTCTGGTTCCTGTAGTTCCTGTAAATAGCAAACGAAAGTATGACAAGGAACCCAATACCAGCAGCCATCATATTTCTTTCTGTCTTTTTCTGCTTGATCTCTTTATCGGATTTTTCTTTTTCCAGTGCTACAGCCATCTCATGTTGCTGGGCATCATGTTCGATCTGTGTCCTGAACAATTGTTCTTTCATTGACCATTCATATATGTTATTTTGCAGTTTGTTATTTTGCAGTGAACAGATATAGGCATTTTTATAATCTCCTATTTGAGAATAAAGAGAATCAAGCAGTTCGGATGCACTGAGCTCATTATCCAGGTAATCAGCCTCCTTCGCCAGCTTATACGATTGGTGCAGTTTATCGATGGCCTCCATTTTTCGCCCGTGCCGGATCAAAAACTGGGCAAACCTGTAATAAAACTGAGATCTGAGAAAAGACGATTGGGTGCGCATTAATTGTTCGGCTTTATTGAAATAATATGTGGCGGAATCTGTCTTGTTTTCTTTTTCAGTAAAATAAGCTTTCAGCAGGTAAAATCTTGCCGGTTCGTTTAACAACATTTGTTTCAATTCTGAGGGATATTTTTTATTATAAAGGTCATAGAGCTGGTCAATTGAATTAGCCGTGAGAAGATGAGTTCGATAGAGTGCGAATTCAAATCTTTTCAGCCTTTGGGCTCCATGTCTCATGGCAAAGTCAAGAATATACTGCAAATCTTTTTCGATCATACGATTGTTGTTATTGGCAATATCAATCGTCAACCTGTCATATTGGATCCACATAAGAGCCGTGGAGTCAACCGGACGGATATTCCGGACGAGAATATCTTCACTATCCTTGAATTCAACCGCTTTATTGAGGAACTTAGCCATGCTATAGAAATTTGCCAAAACATGATAGCATTTCTTCAATAAAGAAGGGTCATTCAATCTCTCCGCAAGGTCCTTCGCTTTTATATATTTCATTAATGCCTCTAATTTCTCTTTTTTATCTTCAAGACATCTCCCGATGTCAAGGTAACTTTCAACTTTTAACTTGTCATTGTTCAATTTCCCGGCAGTTATCATTGCTTTTGAAGCAAAATCATAAGCCATGGAGGAGTCATGGTTGGACAAACACACCGTATCCATGTTTTTGAGAGAACGCCATTCATCAAACGGATTATGGGTTTTCCTGGAAAGCTCCATAGATCTTTTTGCATGAGCAAAAGCCTTCTCGGGATACTTTTCAAGATCGTTCGATTGGATGTACCTGGTCAAGGCAAGAAACTGAAGTCCGGGAAGTGAGCTCTTGTCAGCAGTTTCAATAGCGGCTTCACTGATACTATCGGCAAGGATATAATCATCCATGTAATTTAAATAGAAAGAAGCAAGCTTTGAAAGAAGCTCAATTCTCATGCTATCGTTTTTTGCATTTTTATATTCCCGTGACAAGTTGTTTATATAGCTTGTTGGTTCTACTTGTCCGGCCATTTTTTCGACGTGAAGGTTAAAGATGAAAAAGAGAGCTAAAGCAGCTGAAGCAGAATATCTTTGTAATGTATTATTGCGTAAAGTTGAAATCCGGAACATAAGAATAGGATAAAATTTTACACAGAAATTGTCATTTACAAAAAAGTCTTTATATTTATAGCGAAAATATATAAAATTATCGAAACAACTAAAATTTACACACTATGAAAAATAATAATTTTATTTTGTTCGTAACAGCTCTTGTAATTGGCTTAATAGTCGGAGTTGGAGTGATAGGATTAAAAGGGCAAAATACCCAGGCAGTACCTAAAAAAAATATAGCCAAAGAGAAACAAATCTATTTCAATGGGAAGCTCAAGCCTCCTCCCTCCCCTGGTCATTTCTGGAGAATGACTATATTTAAGAGTCAATATGATACGATGACAAAAATTCTAAGTACTCAACACCTTCCCACGCCGGTGGATGCATTCAGGTTGACTGTGGGTTCTAAGACGAAGAATAATTATTTCATTTTGATCGACGGAATTGATACCAATGGTTCCGTAATTCCAAACACATCCAAAACCACCGATATGGGAACATGTCAACCGAATTTTGTAATAATTTATCTGACTATGGATCAATATAATGCTATGAAAAAAATACAAACTGCTTCTAACCTTAAAACGCCAGTGTCGGGATTCAGGTTGACTCCCGGTAATACTTCTAATGGTACTGAATGCATTGTTGTATGTGGTGTTGATCAAATTGGTAACGATATCAAATCAACAACCCAAAATACTTTTTCTGTGGAACCATGTCCACCCAATTGCGATTGTAACAAAACCAAAGGGCCGAAATAAAATCAATCGGGGATTTTTAGCAAACACCAATTTTTAGTTAGGTATCATCCCATCCAGTCGTAATAATATTCTCCCAGTTCAATAGGATTGATACACATTACCGGTATTTGGGCTTCATTGAACATCATGCGTTCATCCCAGACTGAGAAAATGAAACCCGGCACCTCGGCTCCCGACATGGTAATAATCATGATCATATCCGATTTATTCGCGACAGCATAAGATATAACCTGGGCTGCAAAATCTTTCGGTTTCTCGGCAACTTTAACGGTGTGTGGAACCTTTTCATCGTTCAAAACTTTACTGATCTGCTGGATGATGATTTTCAGGCGGCTGATCAATGCAGGATCCGATTCCAGCGATTGGTAGAGAAGTATCCTTGAATTAAAAAGTCTGCTCATCAGCATTACCCATTCGATTGCCTGTCGTGATTCAAGTTCATTACTTACCGGTAAAACGATGTTCTTGTACCCATTGTCGAATGAACGTTTTTGTACTACGACAACCGGACAGGGTGAATCAAGAACGACCTTCAGGGCATGGCTTCCAAGTAAATGCTGAAGCCCTTGTTTCCCAGGTGTTCCCAGGAGCATCAGATTGGCTTTCAGCTCAACAGCTACTTTATCGATAACTTTCAGAATATTACCGTATCTGATAAGGGTTTCTATATTCACATTAAACTTTTTCTCATATTCCTCTTTGTTCTTTTGCAGCTTTTGTTTGACGACATCCAACGCGGGCTCATCTTTTTTTATTGTACTTTCGGCTTGTTTATCAATGACATGCAGAATGCAAACATTGTAATGAAGGAATCGGGCCAACTCAACTCCATGACTGACCGCATTCTCACAATTCTCTGAAAAATCAGTAGGAATGAGTATAATACTGTTATACTTTACTTCTTTCTTGTGCTTTGTTTCCATAGTAATCATTATTATTTTAATACCCACCCCCTGTACAGAGTATAGGTATGTTAGATTCATTCAGCAATAATGTTTCCTTATCGGATTGTGCAAAATAGTAATATTCCTTCGACGGGACTGACATGACACAGATACAATCCGCATCAACGGATTCCGCATATTTTAATGTCTGTTTTGCATACCCCATGGAGTAACTGTTCTGATCTTCCTTTATTCTTTTGAATTGAACACCCTTTGATTCAAACCGTTTAATGGTTTCATCAATATTCAATAATAATTGTTTTGGCCATTCAAAGCCTGCTTTATAGATGGAATAAAGATGAACTTCTAAATTATATATTCCGGCAAAGAATAGCAATGCTTCAATTGCTGGAATGAATGCCTCATGGCTGCTGACAGGAAGAATGACTCTCTTGAAGTCTTCAACCAGGGCAGCTTTTTCCTGAACGACCAGAACCGGTATGGAGACTTTTGCAACGAGTTTAAGAATATCTGCGCCTATCAGCATCTGCCTGATACCTTTGATGCCGTGAGTGCCGATCACCATCAGATCGTAGTCTTTTTCACGGGCTACATAAGGGATTACATCAAAAACCGACCCTTCTTTCAGGATGATCTCACACTCCAGACCGGTTTGTTCCATGATGGTGTTTACTTGTAGATTCAACGTTTTTTCTACTTCGATTGCAGAGGGAGATTTATTATCCAGAATATGCAACAGTACCAGCTTTGCCCGAGCTTTCAGTGCAATGACTGTAGCCTGTCTGATCGCTTGATCTGCCGTTTTTGTCAAATCGGTTGGAACGACTATTTTCTTTTTCATCTTCGTTTCAGTAAAACACGCACGGTAGGAATAGAACAAAGCAAATATAATACAAATTATAAATGAACCTGTTATTTACATATCAGGTCAATTTCAACTCCCATTATGCAAAACTACGCATAAAAAATACGCAAATACATATCCTTTATAAAAGTAAATATATATTCTGAAAAAGCGTCTAAAACCACAGTAATATCAGGTGTTTTCTCTCTTGATCCCGTCCACTTGGCGATAATACCTTTACATCATGAAAAAAAGTATTAACCTTTAAAACAAAAAAACATGAAAACACTAATAATCGTCACCGTTCTCAGTCTTGCACTGATCATCATTGGGGTAAATGCAGTTTATTCCAAATCAAATAACCCCCAAAGCAAATCACAGGTACCTGGTCGTATTCAATATCAGGTAAATATTCATCCGGCTTCCAATTTAGGTTTGCCTCTACCGAAGCTTTATGTAATAATGACAGATGAAATCGGACGTATGGTTGCACCCGCACAAATGTTCTCGTTGGGCACCGGGGTCTATTATTTTACCGACATCAGACGCTTAAATTCAATAATCAGCGCCACGGTAGCTCGTCTGGTATTACCATCAGAAGGTGGTTGGCAACTCTTTAAGCTCTATCCTTACCCGGATTCAAAACCAGGTCCATTTGTAGAAGGCAAAATCTATCAATTTAATCTTTATCCAATACCTTCAGAAAAAGATTAACATGGATAGATGAGGTTGGTTGAACAGCCGGGCAGCAATGCCCGGCTTTTTTATTAACACATAAATCGAGATTACTGTTCCTTTAACTTTTCCAGCGCAGAAAGGCGTTGTAATAAAGAGGGATGCGAATAATAAAAGAACACATAAACAGGATGAGGCCTGAGATTGCTGAGATTATTCACGGATAACTTTTTCAGTGCATTCTGCAATGATTCCGGATTGTATTTAAGCCCTGCATAACGGTCGGCTTGGTATTCATTGGCCCTGGAAAGCATGTTTAACAATATTCCCAGGATTAATGAGAGTGGAGAATATAAAAGTCCAAATGCGAGGATCCCCATATGAAAGCTTTGTTTAATTCCTATACCTGCAAAGCCGCTCAGGGATTGACAAAGCATTTGAGAAAGCGGACTTTCTCTTCTGATGAAAAGTGACAGGATGAAAAGCATCAAACCTGTCTGCAATAGTGAAAGAATTATGGATAAGGTTGTGTGTTTTTTCTTGTAATGTCCGATCTCATGTGCCAATACGGCTACTAATTCCTCGGTGGTATGATCGGTGATCAGTGTATCATACAGGACGATCCTTTTTTTCATCCCCAAACCGGTAAAGTATGCATTTGCTCTTTTGGAGCGTTTGGATCCGTCGATAACATAAATATTTTTCAGCTTAAATCCAACCTTTATTGCAAAAGCTTCGATCGCAACCCGCAGTGTTCCTGGCTCCAGGGGCTTCTGCTTATTAAATAAAGGTACAATCAGGTTAGAATAAAACATTGTCATAAAGATCATAAAACAAGCAATAACAACCCATGCTATGATCCAAAAATAATTTCCTGTCGATAAATAAATATAGATGATCAATAAAAGTAAACCACCACCAATGATTGCCCCAATGACTAATCCTTTGATTTTATCAAGAATGAAGGTTTTCGGTGTCGTACGATTGAAGCCGAATTTCTCTTCAAGAACAAATACATGGTAGAGCTCAAAAGGTATGGAAAGGATCGATGAGACCAACCCCAGCATACCAAAAAATAAAAGAGCCATCAGGAACGGATTTTCCGTATAATTCCTGATGAAATGATCCAACCATCCAAACCCGCCCAGAGTAAGCACCACCAACATAGCAAGGAAAGTCAGCGTGTTGACCACCAACCCGAATTTCTGCTTTTGCTTCTCATAGGCCATAGATTTTTTGTACTTTTCTTCGTCATAGATACCGATGAGTTCTTTGGGAAGATGGTCGCTCCAGTATGTTGAATTCAAATAAGCCAGTATCCTTTCAAGAATATACTCAAAGACAAGGATGGCAAGAATAATATATAAGAAAGTTGAAGACATTGAGTTTTGCTCAATTAAGTTATTCCACTACGTTTACGGATAAACCATTCTGCTGAGATCAATACTAAAATCAAAAGGAATACCCATAGATTCCCAACCAGATCAGCATATCGTTTCTGGGTAAAGGAAACAGATTTCATATCTTCACGGTCATTGATCATTTTGGCAAGATGATCCATGTTTCGCGGGTATACCATGTCTCCGTCATGCGATCGGGCGAGCCTGTAAAGAAGATTAAAATCAGCTGTTGTATTCATCATTTCAAGGTTCAATGGAGTTATAACGAACTCCTCTCTCTTCTGGTAAAGATTATTGCCAACCTTCACCGTAGCCTGGTATTTATAGGTGCCAACCGGGAAATTGCCCGAGTTCAGGTAGTAGGCTTTATCTGTCTTTCCAAAAACAAACGGATAAGATTTATTGTTCTCATCAGTGATGATAAGGTTAACATCAGGTTGATTGATGAGTTCATAGCTTTCGTTATAAACCTCGGCTTCAAATTCAACAGGTTCATTTTCCAGGAATTTATCATTGCACTTTACCCGAAAGAAACTTTTATCGGCTTTGACGGATAAATATTGTGCGATTTTATTCATCATCTCATTAAATATATCATGATTACCCTTTTGCTGATAATCGGATAACCGCCATTTCCATAAATTCTCCCCGGCTACAATCCCAATCTTTTGACCGGAATTCTGAAAAAACAAGATCAATGGTATTTTAGATTGAACCGTCCCGATGTTCTGATAAAATAAAATGTCAGAAACAGGAGAAAACTGGAAAATTCCGAAGGGAGTTGATAAAGGAGGGAACTCTTTGATCACCTTCAACAAGCTCTTGTCTATTGTAAAAAGTGAAAACGATTCATTCCATTGAGGTAACGATTCAATAAAGGTTATTTTTGAAGAATGGATCTCTAATCCTGTTTTCAGATCATTAAAGGCATTCATATCTGTTTCGCTCCCGATGCAATAAAGCAGTGAAGTATGTGATTTTATCAAATTAGCCAGGTTTGATATTTCTGGTTGTGAGGGTAGCTGATAAAGGATGATCAGGTCATATTTATCAGGATGCTGATTGAAATCATCAAATTTATGTTCTTCAACATCAAATTTTAACGAACTTTCCAGTGCCGATCTTATCGCAGCAATGTCAGGATGCGGTGCCTGGTAAAGGATAGCGATTTTCTGACGAACCTCGGAAACTTCAACAAATATATCCTGCTGGTTGTTGACTTTGCTTACTTCTCCATTTACCGGAGTAACCATTATAGTATACCGCTGCATTCCCTTTTCCCGGGCTTCAAGGAGAATATTTACCTTCTGCACGGACTTCCCGGAAGGAAATAAAATTTTCCGGGTGAATAAGACCTGGTCTCCTTTCTTAACCACTACATCGGTTGATTCACCTGCACATTTATCCGCTTCTATATTGATCTCCACAGGAAATTTATCTCCCATAAATACAGTATGATTATAGATGATTTTTTTAAGGATAATATCCTTATTATAAATCGTATCCCCTAAAGCAATGGTATATATGGGGCACTTTAATTTTTGTGCAGTATAATAAGGATTTGAGCCCTGGTTATAGATACCGTCGCTTGCAAGAATTATTGCTCCTACGTTCCTGTTTGAATACCGGCTGTTCAATTCATCGAGTAATTCGGAAATATCCGTTTGTCTTTCAGAAAAGCCTGTTAATAGTGTATTTGAAACTTTTTCTCCGAAAGAAAAAAAGGCAACATCCTGTTTTTTTTTCAACTCATCTGCAAGACCCATTAGTTTTGAACGATAGTCCTTCCGGTAAAAAGATGAATCTTTTCCTGATGTAACAGAAAGTGAATTATCCTGTGCAATGATTATAATTGACTTTTCAGTTGTTTCGGTTATTTTTTTTATCAACGGAGAGAGAAGCAAAAAGGAGATGATAGTAATGCTGAGGAACCTCAAAACGACCATCAGCTTCAGGATCCAGGGTTTCAGGTCATTCCTTTTTGTTTTGAAATAAAGAAAAAATGCACCTCCTGCTCCGAGGAGAAGGCAGAAAAGGATAAACCATGAAGGGTATTCAACAATAAGATCCAAACCGATTGTAATTACTAAGTGTGTAAACCGCCACAAACACTGATGACCTGTCCGTTCACATAAGAGGACAAGTCAGAAGCAAGAAAAAGTGCAACATTGGCGACATCCTCTGGTGTACCGGGTCTTTTTAACGGAACATCGTTTGTCCAGTTTTCCCTGATTTCCTGAGAAAGTTTTGCTGTCATCTCCGTATCGATGAACCCTGGAGCTATGGCATTACAACGAATGTTACGTGATCCGAGTTCCTGGGCAACCGATTTAGTAAACCCGATAATTCCGGCTTTCGATGCTGCATAATTCGACTGTCCGCCATTTCCTTCTATCCCTACAACTGAACTCATATTTATTATAACGCCAAACCGCTGCTTAATCATATATCGTTGAATAGCTTTTGTAAGATTAAACACAGATTTGAGATTCACATTGATCACCATATCCCAATCGTTCTCAGTCATGCGGAGAAGCAACATATCACGTGTTATACCTGCATTATTTACCAGGATATCAATGACTGCAAAATCACTGATTATATCATTGATAAGCTTCTCACTTTCGCTAGATGAGCTCGCATCAGATGCATAACCTTTGGCTTTGACACCAAAAGATTCCAGTTCGTTTTCCAGTCTTTTAGAATCTTCATTATAAGCTAAATCAGAAAATGCAACATTCGAGCCATGTTCTGCAAACTTCAGTGCAATACCTTTACCTATCCCTTTGTTAGCTCCGGTAATAATTGTAGTTTTTCCTTCCAGAAGTTTCATGTGTGCATGATTAAATTCCCCCAAAGATAGGAACTTTTAAAGAACAACCAGACCCGGTGCCAGAATTGACGGTCCAGTGTTGGTTTGAGATAACTAAATCCATTTCACAAGATTGAAATCCTGCCGATGGGGTAATAAAGAATTTTTAGGGAAAAGCCTGAACACATAGTTATAAACCCCAGGCTGATCAATGGGTATATCACAGGTAAAGGTAACAAGATGTTTGTCTATGTTTTTCAGTTTCATTTCATAAACCTTTACCGGTTCAGCGATTTCGTCATTTTCTTTAATACCAAATACAACCTCTATTCCCACATCCGTCCCTGATAGTTCATTCATATCAAGAACAATTTCTGCATTGAATGTTTCCCCGAGGTCAAGCGGTTTCTGTGTTGAGTCGGGTATATTTATAGAAACCACTTCAACGCTTTCCCAACCCCGGAGGACATTTCTTTTCCATGATGCTATATGACGGGCCATTTCATAATTTCGGACCACCATTTCAGTCGACCGTAAAAAAAGTTTCGAATAAAACAGACTGATATAGTCATCCAACTGCCTTTTCATGGTATAACGAGGTGCAATCTCTGAGATAGTATTTTTAATGTACGAGATCCATTTAACGGGTATTTTTTTTGAATTGACTTCATAGAACAATGGGATTATTTCTTCTTCAAGAACACTGTATATAGTCTCTGCATCAAGATCATCCTGGATTTGGGTGCTCTTATATGTCGTTTTTTCCGGTAATGCCCAGCCTGCTTTGGACTTATACCCCTCTGCCCACCAGCCATCCAATACACTGAAATTCACAACTCCATTCAACACTGCTTTTTCTCCACTCGTGCCGGATGCTTCCATTTTCCTTTCGGGTGTATTCAACCAAATGTCCACCCCCTGGATTAGATATTTAGCCAGTTCCATATCATAGTTTTCAAGGAAAAAGATCTTCCCGAGAAATTCATCTGTTTTGGACATTTCATAGATCCGTTTTATCATATCCTGTCCTGCAGTATCCATAGGATGTGCTTTCCCTGCAAATATAAACACCACAGGCCGATCGACGTTGTTTACAATTTTTGAAAGTCTCCCCGGGTTACTAAACAGGAGATAAGCTCTTTTATAAGTAGCAAAGCGGCGGGCAAAGCCAATTGTCATGGCATTTTGGGGGATTGACTCCTTAATCTTAAATATTAATTTAGGATTTTCATTGCGTCGTGTCATTTCATCAAAGAGACGATCCAGCAGGTATTCAGCCAGGTGTCTTTTCAGTACAAGTTTGATCCTCCATATTGTTTCATCATCTACATTCTGAATGGATTTCCAATAACTAAGGTTGGACTGATCTGCAAGAAATTCTTCGCCGAATTGTTTAAGGTATAATTGTTGCCATTGAAGGGCAGTCCAGGTGGGATAATGCACACCATTTGTCACATAGCCGATATGGAGTTCGTGTGGATAATAACCCTGGTAAAGCTTGGCGAACATCTGCCTGGTGACTTCACAATGGATACGGCTTACCGCATTGATTTCCTGGGATAATTTCGCGGCAAGCACACTCATGGAAAACTTTTCGTCAGGATCATTTTCTGTCATTCGTCCCAGATTTATGAACTGTTCCCATTTTATATTAAGACGATCGGGATAATGTGAAAGATATTTTCGCAGAAGATCTTCGGTGAAAGTATCATGCCCTGCCGGCACAGGTGTATGCGTAGTAAATAAAGTGGACGAACGGACTACTTCCAATGCCTGGCTGAAGGTTAATTTGTCTTTTTGTATCAGGATACTTAATCGCTCTATCCCAATAAAAGCCGAATGACCTTCATTACTGTGATAAATATCAGGTTTTATATCTAAAAGATTCAGAAGCCGGATCCCGCCAATACCCAGCAGGATCTCCTGTCTCAGCCGGTTCTCCGAGTCACCGCCATAAAGCTGATGAGTAATCACCCTGTCGGTTTCGATGTTTTCTTCGATATCCGTATCGAACAAGTATAAAGGAATTCTGCCTACATCAGCTCTCCATATTTTTGCATACATTGTCCGTCCTGGTAAAGCAAAAAATATCTTAAGCCAGTTATTGTCCTTATCCCTTACAGCTTCAATGGGAAGGTGTGCGAATTTTTGTGGAGTGTAAGATGCAATCTGCTCGCCGGTGATTGAAATCCTTTGCTGGAAATAGCCGTAACGGTATAATAAACCAATTGCAATTACATTAAAATTGGAATCGCTCGCTTGTTTCAGGTAATCGCCTGCCAGCATACCAAGTCCTCCCGAAAAGATCTTAATAGTGTCATGTAACCCATATTCCATACTGAAATAAGCCACCATTTTTTTGTCTTTTTCAGTAACTTTTGACATGTATCCATCGAAGAGAATAGTCACTGCATGCAGTTTATCAAGGAATTTTTGGTTGGTGCTTAATTTCTGAAGATCCTGATAGGTGAGTGATTCGATCAGGGCAATCGGGTTGAATTTTTGTTCCTTCCAGCGTCCCTTGTTGATCATCTCAAACAATTCCGAACCCTCATGATTCCAAGTCCACCATAAATTCTTTGCGATCCTTAATAGCCCTTCCAGGTTTGAAGGCACCTTAGGTTTGACAAGGACTTTTTTCCATTCGGGTTTTGTTTCAGTTACACTTTTCACAGTGATCATATGAAACTGTGGTTGTTTATTTTTAAATAAATCGATTCTGGAGGATACTTTTTCAAGTGCAAAAGAAAATGCCTCAAAATAAAACGTAATTAGTTTTGCCCATAATGCAGCATGCGAAATCTTACAGGCATCGGATCGCATTTTTTGAATCTCAGATTCCGGTTTACCGCTATCCAGCAATACCTTGCTGACGATTTCATTTACTACAAAATCATGATTGTCATCATCCCGGGGAACAATGGTAATACAATTATTCTCACCGGGGCTAAGGGTTTTGATCCATTGTCCGAATCCGGAAAGTGATGTAGTAATTGTCGGGATGTGAAATGCCATGCTTTCCAGCGGAGTATATCCCCACGGTTCATAATAGGAAGGGAAAATCGATCCGTCGAAACCGATCAGAAAATCATAGTAATTAAGATTAAAGATACCATCCGAGCCATTGAGATATGCCGGTACAAACACCACTTTTACCTTGTCTTCCGGGAGATTATGAAGGTTGTTCTGATGAATTCTTCGCAGGATCGGATCATTTTCCGGTTCATGCAGTCCATGTGTCAGGAATTGATCTGTTACCTGCGTACTAAAATCTGCTTTTTGCATCCTGTCAAGGATTTCAAGTCTTGGACCTGTTTGGTAAGCAGGGATGGTAATAAATGCGATAATTTGCCTGTCCAGTTGGGGTTGTTTATTCAATGTCCCGAGGACATCAACAAAAATGTCAATTCCCTTATTTTTAAATTCATATCTCCCGCTGTTAATGATCAGAATACTATTCCTTGGAAGATGCTGGTTCATCAGGCCTTCAGCAACCTGGAATAACTTTTGTTGAGCCTGCGCGCGCTTCTCATAATATTTTTCTTTTTCAGGAACAAATGTATCTTCGAACCCGTTCGGAGTGATCACACTTGCTTCTTTACCAAGAAATTGACTGCATTCGGTATTTGTGATCTGGCTGACGGTAGTAAAACTGTCACATTCCTCCGCTGAAAGTCTTTCAAGGGATTGTTTAGCCATTATACCGAATTGTTCCGCTATTTTTTCAGCATTAAAGAATTTCATGTCCTTATATAAGGGCAATCCGTTACCGGCAATGGAACGCCCGACAACCGTGGCATGTGTAGTAAAGACAGTTCCTATTTGGGGCACTTTATTCTTCAGGTAAAGAATGCCTGTTCCGGTCATCCATTCATGAAATTGGGCCACGATCTTATCATGAAATGAAATGTTAAAATTGTAAAAACTTTCGATGATCTTTCCTGCAGCATAACCGAAAAGAGCCGGCTCAATATAATCCCATCCTCCGGTGAGGGAATCCAACTTATAGGTTTCCCATAACCATGCAAAGATCTTGTCCTTCTCGGAAAAATAAGGAGTGAAATCAACCAGGATTACGACCGGTTTGAAAACGCTGTTCCACCGGCCGATTTTAATCCTGAGACCTTCACTTTCAGCTTTCTGCCTCCAGGCTTTATAAAGAAACTTATCTTCAAGGAATTCAGGGTTCTGGTGCGTCTCCTTCCAGACATCCGGGCCAATCAGGATATAGTTGTCATTAAATTCATTAACCAGGGTAAGTGCTTTGGTAGAAATGACAGTGTAAATCCCTCCGACTTTATTGCATACTTCCCAGCTTGTTTCAAACAAATAATCGGGTTTTAGCAGGGCACTTTCGCTTTGCATAGTCAATTATTTCAATAATGAAATGATCTCTTTTTCGATTTTCTTCCGGTTTTTTTCAACTTCTGAAGTTTTAACTTTCTTGAGTTGAGTAAAAAGCTCAGTATACTTTTTTAACACTGATTTCCCCATATTCTTCTCTATTTTATCTTTAATCTCTTTTTTGGATCCTTTCAATGCAATTGTTATTGTTTCAATGTCAAACTTTTTAACCATTTCCTTTATTTTACGGTCGGAAAGCTGCAGGATATTATTAAAGTCAATTCCAGGACTTTTACTTTCCTTTTTTCCAACTTCCGGCATTCTCTTTCCTTTGCTTTTCATGGATACTATTTCCCGGGCTTTCCTTACTGGTAAAGTTTTTTTACCTTTCATTATCGGTTTTTCAACCTTTATATTCCGGCCAATGGTTCGCGTTATTTTATGGGTAATTAATTCACTTTCCACTCTAAGAATAAAATCCGAAAGTACATTCATATAATTAATAAATGCCTCATAAGGAGATGGGTAAGGGTTGAAATACTTATGAATACCACCATCGGAGAACCATTTTGTACTCATATAGTAGAAATGATCGGTGGTCTGCAATAATCTCCAATCCCGCTGTAAAGCAGCATCCTTGCAATGACTTACCTTTTCCTGGACAGAGTATAATTTGGCAAATGCTTCATCCTGTAATTCATTCCCTAACCAGGAAGTAATATCCCTTTCTTCATCCGCCCAGGATATGGGATAAGGAACATGAATTGATGCGACAGGCTGAAGTTTTTCAGTAAGATCGGCCGGTGTATTAAAAGTATAATTTGATTTTGAAAAAATAGTTTTGGGAAGAGATTTGAAAAAGTCAAATATTCCGGTTTCTTTCCATTGTCTTTCCCCTATTGTTTCATAATCCATCGCTACATTCATCACTTCTTCCAGGGGATCAATGCGGTTCAGCCATTCTGCGAATTTTTCTGTTGTGAGGGGCCATTCTGCCCAGGCATGATCAGAAAAGCGGAAAGAAATATCGTCACTCAATCTGGAGTTCCTTAAAAAAATCTTTAATTTTGGATTTACAGCACTGCAATACAAATAATTCGGACTTTTCCATCCGAGGATATGTTTTGCGCCTTCCGTGATCATAGTTTTAAATCCCATTTCTGCGATCATCTCACCAATCTTGTCGGAATAGATCAATTCGGAATTACGGAATGTTGTGGGGCGATGGCCAAAAATTCCCCCTATTGTATCAGTATGAAGTTTCACCTGTTGAACAAACTCCTCAGGACTGCTTAGTGATGCGAGTGAATGGGCATATGGCTCTGCTAAAAATTCAACACTACCGGTATTAGCCAGTTCCTTAAAGCTTTGAATAACTTCAGGAGCATATTGCTGAAGTTGCTCCAATGCAGTTCCCGAGATAGAATAACTGATTTTAAATGCACTACCATATTCACGAATAAGACCGAGCATAATTTTATTGGCAGGAAGATAACATTTCTCAGATACCCGGCGAAGAATGCTTCGGTTTTGATAATCATCAAAATACTGGTGGTCATCACCGATATGGAAAAACCGATAGGTTTTTAACCGGTAAGGTTGATGGACCTGGAAATATAAACAAATGGATCTCATATTTTTTTTGTTACTCGTTCAAAATGAAAGGCAATAGGCATTAGAAAATAGGGAATAAGTCATTAGACATTGATTGTTACCTCGTTATAGACTTCCAATACTTTTGATGCTGCATTATCCCACTTGAGGTTATCGACTTCGGTCTTGCCATACCGGAGGAACATTTTTTTTATTCCCTCATAATGCAACAGTGCATATATCGCGTCAGCCAAAGCATCGATATCCCAGAAGTCTACCTTTAAAGCATGTTTCAATACTTCAGAAACGCCGGATTGTTTTGATATGACGACCGGTACATTTGAACGCATTGCCTCAAGTGGAGATATTCCAAAGGGTTCAGACACCGATGGCATGACATAGACATCACTCAGGGTAAACATTTTGTCGACATCGGGCCCGGTTAAAAAACCCGTGAAATGAAATTTCGTCGCAATGTGTAATTTAGCCACCCGCCTGATCATCCGGTTCAGCAGATCGCCAGAGCCAGCCATCACGAACCTCACATTTTCATCCTTTTTTAATACTTTGTTCGCAGCTTCAATAAAATAATCAGGCCCTTTCTGAAATGTAACACGGCCAAGAAAAGTTACGACCTTTTCATTGATATGCTTCTGAACGTCATCCAGGCCAGGCTTTTCAACCGACTCGACGGCGTTATGAACGGTGACAACCTTATCCGGAGAAATGTTATATCGCTCGATCACGATCTGGCGGGTGAAATTGCTTACGGTGATCACCCTGTCCGCTGCTTCCATTCCTTTCCGTTCAATATCATAGACATCCTGGTTTATATTCTCTCCCGAACGGTCAAATTCGGTCGCATGAACATGCACGATCAATGGTTTGCCACTGATATTTTTTGAAGCTACTCCGGCCGGATAGGTCAGCCAATCATGCGCATGAATAACGTCAAAGTCATTGTTTAGTGCAATGGAAGATGCGACGAGAGCATACCTGGCAACTTCTTCCATCAGGTTATGCCCATATTTTCCTGAAAATTCAAATCTTTTTGTGTGCGAAATCTTTGTTTGAGAAGTTTCTTTTTTCTCTTCCTGACCGACCAATAATTCAAATTCTTCCGGTCCGACATAAGGAATAAGATTGGAACCGATCTCCATGAATTTTATCTTGCTTAAATGCTCACGAAATTGCAAATCATTATAATCAATCAATACATCGCCCGCATTCATCAGACGGAATCCATCCTCTGCTTCGTCGCCGTAAGCTTTGGGAACCACAAAGATCACTTCAACTCCATGCTGGACCAATCCTTTTGTCAATCCGTAACATGCAGTTCCCAACCCTCCTGTAATATGTGGTGGAAATTCCCACCCGAACATTAAAACGCGCATCTTTTAGTCATTTAGTAATTTAGTCATTAGTCAGTTAATCTTTATTTTCCCCCTTCATATTTTTTAATCAGCCAATGAATCCTGAGTAATTCCGCTACGCTCCAGGCTTGGGAAATGGCTCCCCTGGCGGTATGGGGCGGATCGCCGTCATAGATCTCAGAGATGGTCCCGATCCCATTTTCGGTCATTACCGGTTCGAAACCCTGGTATAAGGCTTTAATGAAAGGAAGACCGGTTTTACCATAGATTTTCAGATATCCTTCTGTGAAATGGCCCAACAACCATGGCCAGACAGTTCCCTGGTGATAAGCGAGATCACGCTGGGCCTGGTCTCCATAATAAGTCCCTTTGTAGATTGGATTTTTGGGTGATAAAGTGCGTAGTCCTCTTGGCGTTAATAATTCTTGCTTGACCGTATTCAGGACATCCTTGCAAATATCCTCATTTACCGGGCTGTATGGCAAGGAAGTGACAAAAACCATATTCGGTCGTTCCGACCAGTCCTTATAATCCCCGTTGACATAATCAGCAAGGTATTTCTTTGCCGGGTTCCAGAACGTCTGTATAAAAGCATCCGGTATTCTGTCCCTGATTGGGGTCCATGCTTTGACAAAAGCCTTGTTTCCGCCCAATTTTGCCATTTCAATACTGAAGCAAACGGCATTGTACCACAGAGCATTTATCTCCACGGCAAACCCGATCCTTGGTGTTACGGGCTTCCCATGCACGATAGCATCCATCCATGTAAGCGCTTTTCCAGGTTCGCCTGCATAGATGAGACCATTCTCGTCCATATGGATGTTAAACTGGGTCCCAGCCCGGTATCCTTCAAGGATCAACTTCATTTTTTTCCCATATTCCTTCCATATCTGATCCTGGGTTTTGGTAAATTCCGCATACTGCTGCAATGCCCAAAAGAACCATAACGAAGCATCAACAGAATTATATGCTGAATTACCGCCTGAACCAAGATTTGGGAATAAAGGTCCTTTGAGGTCAGCAATCATGCTGTCAATAACGCTCTTACATGTTTTGTATTCTCCTGTTACCAAAGTAAGGCCTGGCAGGGAAATGAAGGTATCCCTACCCCATCTTCCGAACCAGGGAAAACCAGCGATGATTTCTACCTTGCTTCCCTTTTTAACAATAAACTGATGGGCGGAATTGAAAAGGCAGTTCTCAAAGTTATTCCGCGGGATCCGTTTTTTCAACTCAAGGTTATAAGCCCGTTTGATACCAGAAGGATTGATCTCACTTATGCCGGCAGAAAAATATATACTTTCCCCTTTAGCAATTTCACATTCAAAATAACCGGGGACATACAGATCTTCCTGGTATTCATAACCCCTTTCCATTTCTTCCTGGTACTCAATATTATAATACCATTCGGGAACATGAGTATAATCATTTGTCCTGGAAATCTGGAGGAAAAGATCAGTATACCCCAAATACATTCTTACTTTTATTCCGTTCCCGATTTTTTCATATTTCTTTTCGACAAAAATATTCTGTTTACTCAGCCGGTGAACATTACGGAAAGCCAGGAATGGCCGCAGTCTTAACTTTGTACTGGAATGAGCATCTTCAAGGGTATATTTTATTATCATCCTGTCTTCGCTGGTGGTAAAGATCATTTCTTTTGTAAGTACCACGCCTCCTACCCTGTATGTCAGTTTTGGAATGGGTTCCGTCACAAAATCGGTGACATATTTATGACCTTTGGGATTATAAACTCCACCAGGATATTTATGAATACTCAGATTAAAGTCAGCTTCACGTTGAATAATCGTCTCATCGAGTGAGGATAATAGCACATGGTTTTCATTATCGATCCCCGGTTGAAGAGTTACCAGCATTCCATGGTACTTTCGCGTATTACAATTAATAATGGTGGAACTTGCATATGAACCTGCCCGGTTAGATCGTATTATTTCCCGGCTTAAAGAATATTCTAAATTTACTAACTGGTTTTTGTCAAAATTGATATAGCTCATTGATGCATGTTTTTCCGAAATGCTTTCTATTTAAACTAAATAAATGAATAAACGGGCTGCAAATTTACAATAAAAGCCGGGTTTTTCGTTATTAATTAATTCTTAATTTCCAATATATTTGCATTCTAAATCCATGTAGATGATTTTGAAAACAGGTAAATTGCTTATTTTTCTGATCGTATTTTCAGCTACTATCGGTTTGATCTCCTGCCGTAAAAAAGACAAGATTGATTCGAACCCTTCCCTGGTGCTTAATTTCTCGACCGACACAGTTTTCTTTGATACTGTATTTAGCACTGTCGGATCGGTTAACCAGCGACTTCTGGTGTTTAATAACAATAATTCAAAAATCCAGGTTTCCTCTATTCAGCTTGCCGGTGGTTCCCAATCAAATTACAGCCTTAATATCGACGGGGTTGCAGCAAATTCCGTAAGTGATGTTGACATCCCTGCCAATGACAGCATTTACATTTTCGTCAAAGTCACGATCAATCCGAACAACCAAAACGCACCATTTATCGTCTCTGATTCCATCCTCTTCCTGACAAACGGCAACCATCAAAATGTAAAGCTGGTAGCCTGGGGGCAGGACGCTTATTTCTATAAAAACATAATCCTCAAAGGAAACATTACATGGGATAGCCTTAAACCCCGTGTCATATATGGGGCACTGAGGGTGGACACCGCTTCATCCCTGACCCTGCTGCCAGGTGTAAAAATGTTTTTCCACGGTAAATCCGAGTTGGATATATCCTATAATGCCACACTGAATGTTTATGGGAACCTGGATCACCCTGTGACCTTTCAGGGAGACCGCCTGGATCCTTTTTACAGGGATCTTCCCGGCCAATGGAACGGTATCTATCTTAAACGCGGAAGTAAAACCAACTATATCGATTATGCAATCATTAAAAATGGTAATTGGGGTATCTATATTGATTCCAGCAGTGCCTCTCCCCCACCAGTATTGAAAATCGACAATACAATCATCCAGAATGTTGCTTACGGCGGTATTTATGCTTATTCTACCTCAGTAGTATCTACGAACTGCGTGGTCGGGAATTGCGGAGGATCTTCCCTTTCCATGGTAAAAGGAGGAACGTATGATTTTCGTCAGCTCACAATCGGGAATTACTGGAACAACTCGGTAAGGACAGCCCCATCGATTTATATCACAAATTATACTTATAACAGCAAAGGAATCAAGGTCTCAAATGATTTGACGCATGCAAACATCATAAATTCGATCATTTACGGCGACCAGACCGAAGAAATGTTCACCGATTCGACAAGTGCCGCCCAGTTCAAATTCCAGTTCGACCACTGTCTTATAAAAACAGAGCAGAAAACCACAAATCTCACTCATTTCAGTGGTTGTTTTGTCAACCAGGATCCCCGGTTCATTGATCCTCTGACATTCAACTACCAGATTGACAGTATATCGCCGGCTATCGGGAAAGGGATCCCTACGACTGTATATTCTGATATCAAGGGTGTCATGCGAGGGAATCCACCTGATTTGGGAGCCTATAATCACAAATAGGTTCTGAGATGGGCAGCTGGAAGGTGGACAAGAATGATTACGGATTACGAATTACGGATTACGAGCTGAACTGCTGACTGCTGACTGTTGACTAAAGACAGGCGGACAACAAGGAATTATGAGATTTACGGATAAAATTGTTTTGATTACCGGAGGTTCTAAAGGGATTGGAAGAGCTACGGCCATTGCTTTTGCAGATGAAGGTGCAAAGGTGGTTATCACATATAAAGAGGATGATGTAGCAGCCGATGCTACCCTACTTCTTTTAAATGGCGGACCTCATTTAAAGATGAAGGCTGATTTGACAAGTGCTCAGCAGATATCGGATCTTGTTGAAACTGTGGTACGACGGTTTGGCAGGATAGATATTCTCGTTAACAATGCCGGTATTTTTGTTCAACACAATATACAATCTGATCCTTTTGAGAAATGGCAGAAAGATTGGGAAAATACAATTAACACCAATCTTATGGGTCCTGCTAACATGTGTTATTATGTAGTCCGGCAGATGATAAAGCAAGGAGGGGGCAAGATCATTAATGTTTCCTCACGCGGTGCTTTCCGTGGTGAACCTGACAGCCCTGCTTACGGTGCCAGTAAAGCCGGGTTGAATGCCATGAGCCAATCGCTGGCCCAGGCGTTGGGACCCTATAACATTTATGTAGGCGTCGTTGCACCCGGGTGGGTGGAAACCGATATGACCCGTGAGATCTTAACCGGGCCCGCCGGGAATCCGATCCGTGAGCAGAGCCCTCTGAAACGGACCGCCAGGTCGGAAGAAGTAGCTTATGCGATCCTGATGTTCGCCGGAGATGGTTCAGAATATATGACCGGTGGCATTATTGATGTAAATGGGGCGTCTTATTTAAGATCGTGACAATCGTTACAATCGTGACAGTCGGGATTATCTTGATGATTACGTATTACGTATTACGAATTAACTGTGAAACCTTAATTTCTGCATTACTACATTACTGCATTCTGAATTATGATCTATCGCCGTTCCTTCAATAAATAATACCATTCAAGAGATGAAAGTGGCATTTCACACATTCCTTTAATTTTTCTAACTTTACCATGGTATTTTTGTTTTCATGAAAAGTTACAGTGCAATTATTATTGACGATGAAAGGAATGTCCGTGAGGCATTGATGCTTTTATTGGCAGACCATTGTCCTGAGATTCAAGTCTGCGGATCTGCTGCTTCGGCTGTTGAAGGACGTGAACTTTTAAAGACAAACGAGGTTGATTTTATCTTTCTGGACATATCAATGCCGAAGGAAGATGGTTTTGCTTTTCTTCGTTCTATCCCAAAGGAGGAATACGGGATAATTTTCGTCACCGCTTACCAGGAATATGCATTAAGAGCATTGAAAGCAAGCGCCATTGATTACCTGCTAAAACCGGTCAATGCGCTTGAACTTCGTGAAGCGGTATCGAAGGCTGTTCAATATCATGAGCTGAGGCAAAGCAAGGCAGATGTCCGGAAAATTTATCATGAGTCACTGGATAACCTGCATGAGCAGATCCAATCGGGAGATAAACCGATCTCAAAGATCACGGTTACTGAGCAATTTGGGTTCCGGATGGTGAATGTAGGCGACCTCATGTATTTGCAGGCCGACAGTAATTATACGATCCTGCATTTGTCGGGATTGGACAAGATCGTTGCAACCCGGTCGCTGGGTGAATTTGAAAAGATTCTTGAACAACCTGCTTTTTTCAGGATCCATAAATCAACGATCATCAACATGAACTATTTGCAGGCTTATTCGAGTTATGAAGGAAATTTTGCTGAGCTGAATGACGGCACAAAACTGAGTATTTCAAGACGAAAACTGAACGACTTCCGGGAAGCCGTGAGACATTTCTCAAAATCACTGGATTGATGTGAGAAAGTTGTTAATTCTTTTCTTCTTTTTTCTATCGTTTGCTGAATCTTTCTTGTCAGCACAGAACCCCTATATCCAGCATTATACCACTTATGATGGCCTGCCAACAAATACTGTTTACTATATTTACCAGGACAGCAAAAAATTTATCTGGTTTGCAACGGATGCAGGTGTTATACGATATGATGGTACAATATTTACAAATTTCTGTAAGAACGATGGTTTAAATAGTAATGAGGTGATCCGCATCAAAGAAGATTCATTTGGACGTATCTGGTTCTTTAATTTAAACAGCAGACTTAATTTTTTCTATCAGAACAAAATCTTTAATGAAATTAATGCTCCATTTCTGGATTCAATAAAAAATAAAAATTTCTTTATCGATTTTTACCAGGATAAGAATAAAATGATCTATTTCTATAACTGGTGGTTTGAAATATTTGCTATAGACCCACAAAACAATGTTAAAAAGTACGAAATAGACAAAAACATTGTCAAAGATCAAACAAATTGTAAATACAATGGAGATTTGGGGTTAAGATATCTGGGTAAGAATTCTAAGGGTGAATTCATAGTATGGACAAGTTGCGGGATGTTCAAACTGAATAGTTTAATTCAAAAGCCGGCAAAAATCTTTGATTCAATCGGGATTTACAGGGTCTTTCCAGGCCAAAATAAATCTTTTTATATTTCCGCTTACGAAAATGGAGTATTCAAAATTAACGATAAATTTCAGATTGAGGCTGTTTCAATGCCATTTAAAATGCCGAATGCATATATGGGGATAAAGTCCATTCTGGAAGATTCCGGCGGGTTTTTATGGATTGTTACATTTGATCGGGGTGTTTTTTGTCTCCGGAATAACCAAATTGTACGTCATTTTGATTTAATCGAGGGCCAGTCCATAATCCAGGACAACGAGAACAATATATGGATAAGTTCGATGAAAGATGGGGTATATAAGATCAACCCTTACCTGAACTCTCATAAGCATTATGAGAATGATTTGTTTCAAAATACAGGTATAACAGCTTTGGATTCTAAGCCCGGAGAGGGTATTTGGCTTACGAATGGAAAAACAGTATACCTCTTAAAAAATAATGATTTCTATACTTTGAATTTCCGGAATAAAAACTCTCAATTTAACCTGATCTGCCAGTTGAATAATAAAAATTTAATTGTCGGGGAAAGAGGATTAAAATTTTTTGCTTTCGAAGGTATCAGAACGGAATTTGCAGTGAAACGAATATTATACCAATATTCATTCAACCCAGGAACTAACCTTAATAAAATAACAGTAAATAGTACATGTGAAAAGATTAACTCCTTCATTGTCTCAAGATTGTTTCTTTTGAGCACAGAAACACTATTCAGGGATATGAAAGAAATAGATTTAGACGAACGTATTAATAATACTTTTTATAATATCTATAATGACATTGTCATCAATGCAAAGAAAAACTACCTGTACCGAAATGAAAAAATTCTGCCCTGTAAAGAATTATCCCGCTTCGACAATAAAATAATCACGGATCATCTTATTTTGAACGACTCCACCGAATTATATAATATCGAAGATGATAGTATTTATCTTTATAACCAGCACAATTTTATTAACCTCACCGCAGCTTTTGGTTCACCTATTGACCTTCAGGTGAGAAAAGCTGTTTACGAGGACCCTACATTATATCTGTCAACCTTTAGAAATATTTATAAATGCGACAACCCATTGCACCTCTTTGAAAATAAGCCGGTAGAGCTGCAATTGGTGGATATCAATTTCCGGAATATCCATGATATAATTGTCAACGAGGATTCGCTTTACATTGCTTCAGATGACGGGCTGACGATCATCCCGGAAGCACTGATCAGCAATATCACAACCCATACGCCCATACCCTATATTCAATCCATCCTGATCAACGACATAGAAGCAGACCTGTCACAACAAAATATCACATTAACCGGAAACAACAGGATCAAGTTTATTTTCAGCAGCATTAACTACTCCTCCACACCGGTACTTTTCTCCTACAAGCTTGAAGGAGCCGATCATGACTGGTCAAATGGGACAGGAAAGATTGTTGTTTATCAAAATCTTCCGAGAGGGAAATATATTTTTAAATTAAGGACAAGCAAACCGAATACAGAATGGAGCAAGCCCATTGAATTTAAAATTATTATCAAAGCTCATTTCTGGGAGCATCCTCTTTTTCTTACAGTTCTTTTGCTGATATTCCTGGCGATTGTTTTCCTTGCAATAATCCGGAGAAAAAACATCCTTATCAAACGCAGGGAAATAGACCACCAGTTGATCACATTGGAGCAGAAAGCTCTGCAATCGATGATGAACCCGCATTTTATTTTCAACTCCCTGGGTTCCATACAGAATTATCTCCTGCAACAAAAGTCTGGTGAAGCCGGGTTGTACCTATCACAGTTTGCCCGGCTGATCAGGCAGAACCTCAATGCCATCAATGCCGCCAGCATCAATCTCGAGGAAGAGATCGACAGGTTAAAGAATTATCTTGATCTCGAGAAGCTGAGAATGGAAAATAAATTTGATTATAATATTGAGGTGGATCAGGATGTGGAGGCGGATGAAGTCCAGATCCCTTCCATGATCATTCAGCCTTTTGTAGAGAATGCAATCTGGCATGGAATTGCTGCACTGGAAAACAAAGGCCAGATCAACATCAAATTCCGCATGCAGGATGAAAAATCTGTCATAGTCATTATCGAGGATAATGGCATCGGGATGAAGCGATCGGCGGAATACTCAATAACAAGAGAAAAGCATTTACACCTTGGCATGGAGATGACCCGTAAGCGGTTGGATCTTCTTGGAAAAAAATTCAATGTTCCGACCTGTATCAAATTCTGTGAAAACTCTCCCGGCAGCCCGAATCCAGGGACGAGGGTGGTGTTGGTGGTGCCGGTCAGTACTTAGTCGGCAGTTCTCAGTTCCTTCTCCAGCGTGGTTTCAATAAATTTATTCAATGACATCCCTTGCTGAATTGCTTTCTGATAGGCAAGCTTGTGGACTGAGGGTTTCACCCTGACATTAAAACTCCCTTTAAATGGTTTATCAGGTTTAACACCTTTTTCTTGGCAGAATGTGATATAATCATCCACGGCCTCTTCAAATGCTTTTTTTACATCATGAGATTTATCCGACTCAAATGTAATCAAATCATTTATATGCTCTATTTTCCCGTAGAAAACTTCATCTTCAGAGGAAAAACTGACAGATCCGATATAATCTTTATAGGTGAGTATATTCATGGATTAAAGTTTTGATTGTTTTATGTTTTTCAATTTTCAAGTGCAAAGAAATCTTCCTGAATTAAAGCATTTTATTATTTTTTAGTTTTTCAATTATCATTTTAAGTATGTACATCTTTTTTAATTCTTTTTCCGGATGAGGTTTGTGAAACATTATTTTGTCATTTAATTCCTTATGGTAAAGCATAATGGCTGACCCGGAAGACCTTCTTCTTTCTTCTTCAATATATCCAAAACCTCTTAATAATGTAACCATTTCATTATAAGTAAAGTTCCCGGGCAATCTAAGGAGTTTTTCTCTTAGTTTTTCCTGTCTGCTCATGAATTTTTGTTTGCAAATCACAGCTGTCCAAAATAAATTTAAATATAGTTAATATCGTCTAAGAATCAATAATATAGAATTCTATTTTGTTCCTTTTTAAAATTAACCCTCCCTCTCAAAAAGCATAAGTTGTTCCGATTTATGGGTACTTGGACGGATAAATGGCTCATCAATCCAAGCCCACAGGTCGATTTTTACAAATAAATTTAGTCGGATAAAAGTGATAAGGTTCGACATGTGCCATTTGTATTTTGCCTTTGTCTTCAGGTATGCCAATAGCAAGATGGTGATTAAAGCCGTCCATATTTGTATTTGAACCGCATTTTCAGAGGTTCCCACAAATGATTTGATTTTCAGGTTCTGTTTGATCATTTTAAAAAACGCTTCAATGTTCCATCGCTCTTTATATATCATGGCAACAGTCGTTGCTGTCCAAGAAAAGTTATTGGTGATGAATACCAGCTCATTTTGGTTCTCTTCATCCCAATACCTTACCATTCGTAACATTTTAGGGTATTCTGTCCGAGCTTTATTGCCTTTGAGTCGGATATTACAGTCCTGCAACACATTTTTATCCTTTTCATCCGTCAAATCAAAGTCTTCAACTATTTCATAATCCATATTGTCTTTTGCACGGGTTACAAACCAGTTGTTCATGCTGTCCAAATTATACCACCAAGAAAAATCATAATAGCCCATGTCAAACACAATGATACTATCGGAGGGTAATCTCATCTTATGTGCTACCTGTATTTCATGGACATTCCCATGGGTAAGATCAGCAAAAGCGGGCAGGCATCCTTCATAATCGAGCAGTAGGTGAAGTTTAACTGCCCCTTTACGGGTACGAAATTTAGCCCAATCATAAAGCGAAAGTGATAATGAGATCACACTTGCATCCAGTAAGAAAATTTTACGTTTGATCCGTTTTAGAGCGGGTTTTGGGAACGAGGTCTGTTTACGCAGATAATCTGCAAGCACATAATAAAACTCTTGAAATACCTGATAATTGCGATGCTCGTTTACATATGACACCGTGGATTTGGCAGGAGCATGACTGCATCCCAGATGACTAATGTTGCCTGTGATACTTCTTAATCCATTTGAAATGTCTCTGACTGAATTTGCATGCCCCAAATGGCAGAATAGCATACTGACGAAATGCGTCCAGCTATCAACACCTTTGCTGTATTTATCGGTATCGTATTTTTTTACAATATTGCTAAACAATTCTCTGGGGATTAAACTTGTCATTTGTGAAAAAAGTGATAATTTTACCATAGGGATTGGTTTTTGTCGTTATTGTAAAATTACCCCTTTTAGGGGTATCTCCAATCCCTACTTTTTTTTATAAAAATTTATTTTGGACGGATGTGTTTGCAAATATAATAAGTTTTGTTGTATTTGCAACTAATTTTTAGTTGCTTTTATACTTTTATTAAACATTCCGACTACAGATTGAGGACTGCTGACTCCGATTAACACCCAATAAGCTCCATTCATTCAACAGAATATACCGTTCACTCATTTGTTAGGTTTTGCCATGTTAAGTTTTCTAATATTACAGACGAAATCCTGAATAAGACAGGATATGTAAAATGTTCTGTTAAAATCGGAAAATTATTTCCTAAAAGTCTTCGCATGCGTGCAACCAGGTTGTGGATTCTTTGTGTTTTGTTTTCCTTCTCAGGAATTTTGTTCTCCCAGGATATAGAAAACATTGCAAAGGAGAAGCCCGTTACTCTACATGGAAATATAGGACTGGATATCATGGGATATGCGGTGGATGGGATCCCTGCCCGTCAATTGCCGTTCTCCTATATTTTTTCGGCAAATGCAACTGTCAGCATTTATGGATTCGAGTTCCCCTTTGCCTTTGTGTTTTCTGATAAACAAAGAAGCTACGCTCAATCCTTCGATGAATTCGGGATCAGTCCGAAATACAAGTGGATTACCCTTCATGCCGGGTACAGGAATGTCACTTTTTCAAATTTTACACTTGCCGGTCATACCTTCCTGGGAGGTGGAATTGAATTGAATCCCGGTATCTTTCGGTTCGGTTTCGTGTATGGCCGTTTTCAACGGGAAACATCAGGAAGTCCCGTGTTTGAAACTGATCCATTGCCCGAGTTTAAAAGAAAAGGTTTTGCCGTCAAACTCGGAGTCGGGACCGAAAATAACTTCTTTGACCTGATTTTTCTGCGTATCCGTGACGACAGTACGTCTCTTCATCAACCCGATACAGGCGCTATCCGTGCTCCTGAACAGAATGTAGTGGCAGGAATTAACAGCCGGTTCACATTTTTCAAGAAACTGGTGTGGGAAGTTGAAGGAGCCATCAGCCTTTATACCAACAATATGTGGGCAAACCCGTCGCTTGACAGCTCGACGGCTTCAATCATCAGGAGAATGAATAAATTTCTCGTGATCAACCAGTCCTCTGAATATTACACTGCATTTCGCTCTTCATTGAAATATAAAGCGAAGACATGGTCACTCAAACTGGAATATCAGCGCATTGACCCGAATTACCGTTCCATGGGAGCCTATTTTTTCAATAACGACCTGGAAAACCTTACCATTAGTCCATCTTTTGCCCTTTTTAAGAAAAAACTGGCGATAAGCGGAAGTGCCGGCCTTCAGCGGGATAATCTGGCAGGCACTAAACGGGCTACTTCCCTGCGAACCATAGGAAATGTAAATGTTTCTTGCAATCCATCGTCCACATTCGGGGTTGATGCAAGCTACGGTAATTACAGCATCGGCCAACGGGATGGAAGGCTCCCATTGAACGATACTGCAAAAATTCACCAGATAAACCAAAATTTTTCGCTGATGCCCCGCCTTCTTTTTTTCAATTCAAAAAAGAGCCATATGATCATGCTGGTCTATAATTTGGCTAATTTCACTGATAAAAATGAATTTACCTCAAATGCTGCCGCTTTTAATTCCCAGACTGCTCAATTATCTTATGTCCTGGGTCTTATCAAAAGCAAATGGTCATTTTCCTTCGGCTTAACCTATTTCTCTGTCAAAACTTGTCTTTCCAATAATATCTCTGATGGAGGAACCTTTGGAATATCGAAATCCTTTATCAATGACAAAATATCGCTGACCTGGAATAATTCATTAATGTATTCGGGACAAATTCAGGATAAGAGTTGGGTATGGAATTCAAACATTAATGGAAATTACAAGATCACTAAGCATCATTCTATAAAATTAAATCTGTTTTTTACCGGGAACTATACCAACCCCGGTTCACAAAATCCATCGTTCAATGAATCTAAAGGTGAGATAGGCTATGTTTACAAATTCTGAATTTAATCCGGCGAAATCAGGAAAAAGAAAGGTTTTCCTGGTTATGCAAATGATCATCATAATCAATATCCTTATTTTTTCTCCTGCCAGGAGCCAGACTTATCCCGTAACCATTTCCATTGCTGTAACTCCGCCCTATACTTCGCGCATCAATGATTACACGTCCCAACCAAATAAGATCATGGTGATGCTTATTAACACGTCTGGCAGTGATAAGGAGATTTTTTTGCGGGGAAAATTTTTTGGGGAAGGCGGTATAAAAGTCGAAACAAGCCCATCTTACAAAATGCCGGAATCGATCGTGCTTCACCCGGGGAGGCCATACCTGATGAACCGCCAGAATATTGGGGATGCTTTTGATGCCAACCACCTTATTTTTCAAGGTATAACCAAGAATGAACTTCTTTATGGACCCGGTCTGCCGGAAGGAGATTATACAATTTGCCTCAAGGCCTTTGATTACAATACCCTCCAGCCTCTTTCCCAGGAAGATCCACTGGGATGCAGCAATAAATTCACCGTGACCAATGTGGAGCCACCTGTCATTCTGCTGCCAGTCTGCGGCGAGGAGATACTGGCTGCTACCCCCCAGGCAATTAATTTTACATGGACAAGGCCTCCGGGAACCCCGGTAAATGCCCAGTATAACCTGAAGATCATCCAGGTGCTACCCGGTACCCGGATACCCGATAATGCCATCCAGACCGCCAATACCCCGCTCTTCTTTGAAAAGATCGTGAATATTAATTCCTATCTGTTTGGCCCGACTGATCCCCAGTTAGAACCCGGAAGCAGATATGTGTGTGTTGTAACTGTATCTGATCCCTCCAGCCAGGTCACATTCCAGAACCATGGCATGAGTGCATCCTGCAGTTTCACCTGGGTTAAGGAATTGTTAAAAGAGGATAAAAAAGAATAGATTGTAATGTAGTTTAAAACCTTAAAATATAAGGAGATCCAAGCAATGATTAAACATTTTACCTTTTTCAGGAAGAAATTCCAAACGCGTAGAAGGTTTTCGCGCATGCCTGGCACATTTTGCGTACCGGTTGCAATGAAAACCATGTTATTTTTCTTAATTACTTTCATTTTAACAGGCTTTGCCAGGGGGCAGGACATTGGTATTTCCATAACAGTCCTGCCACCCTACACCCCAAAGATGATTACTTACTTTAATCAACCCAATAAGGTAACGATGACCATCAGGAACACTTCCAGTCACCAGATTGATGCCTTTATGCAGGTAAAAATTACCGATAATGCAAGCATCACTGTTTATACAGATCCGAAGTACAGGAAAAAGCTGAGCCTGGGTCCTGGGGAGACCTTCAGGGTGAACCAAACGAATTATGATCAGGTAGTCGAAGTGGATCATCTCGTGTATAAAGGTATTACAAAAGATCAGATCATGCTGGGGAACATACCGGAAGAAGAATATTATATCTGCATAGCTGCTTATGATGCAAAGAATAACCCTCTTTCGGCAGATGAACCCCAGGGTTGCAGTGCCCCGATCAATATCAAGATGGTGGAGCCACCTGTTATTGTGCGGCCGGAGTGCAATGCAAACATTTCCCCAACCATACCACAGGCCATCAGCTTCTCCTGGACCCAGCCGGTTGGTGCGCCGTCAGGCACCCAATATACCCTGAAATTCGTTGAATTATTGCCTTCCGACCGGAATGCAATTGAAGCAATACAATCACCTACACATGCAGTATTTTTCGAAAAGACGGCGAGTGTTCCCCTGTATATGCTGGGGCCCTCAGATCCTCAACTTGTTTCCGGTAAGAAATATGCGTTTGCCGTGACAGCCGCCGATCCTAACAACCAGACGAATTTCAAGAATAATGGTAATAGTGATGTTTGCAGTTTTACTTATGGGGTAGAAGGCGCTGTTGAAAAGGTTCTCATCGAATTGATTACACCGGTGGCATCAGATTCTTTGACAAATAATCATCCTTCATTCACCTGGAGAATGAATAAAATCAGCCCGGATGTGAGATTTACGGTGACCGTTTACGAAGTGCTGGAAAAAGGAGACACAACGGATATCCAAAAGAACCTGAAAACATTTTGGACAAAATCCGGCATCAAAGAATCCTCGTTAAATTATCCCTCTGAATTCACCCCAATTGAAACTAATAAATCTTATGTATGGAAAGTTGCAGCCCTTGACATGAAAGGTGTAGCCCTCGGTCAAAGTGAATTTGGATATTTCGGCTATTCATCTGCGAAAAAACAGACACCAACATTACCATGGACTTGTTCATTGACTCCATTTCTTGGAGTGATAGATTTTTATAAATGTTGTCCTTGTGATCCTTTGCAGGGAGTCCAGGTATGGATTGCAGCACCGTCATACATTGCCAGTGGTTATACTTCATGGGAAGTTTACTTTTCCAGGCAATATCGCTGGTTTACTGATCTGTCGAATCGTGGTCAATTTCATAACTATCCTGTTCAAATGTACTCTGGCCTTTTCTTTTGTACTCTTCCCAGTGGAACTGTCAATGTTTATTTTGAATTTAAAGTTGGGTTGCATTGGTATGATCAATGCAGGGCACTCCAGAAATATACCATTCATTTCGATGGTCTTTGTGATGCTAAAGTAGTCGACTTCAATGCAGTATCTCCATGTACAAATGATCCGGTAGTAACGGATATCTGTGAAGGCCAGACTGCCAAATTAGTAGTTCCTCATCTTGTTTGTTCCAATTGCAACCAGATAGTATGGACCACGCATGATGACTTCACTGGTGCAGGTTCTGGTCCCCCCTGGAATCCATTCAGTGTCGGGAACCCGCTCCCCTTAAACCCATGGTACCTTTGTGCATTTTCGACCGGACATTATACCCGTTATTTTAAAGGAAATACTGTTATCGGTGGTGGTGTTACCTGTGAAAATATTATAAAATGTACTATATGGTGTTCCCCTCAGGTTGTTCCTATTACAACAAACATCCCAAGTAATGTCTGTTGCAATCCCACTCCAGGTAATTGTGCAATCTGTATCAACAACCTCCCATTATCTGTAACACTGAAGGAGATCCCTCCTCCTAATACCTGGACAAAAATAACCTGGACAAACAATAAGGATAATTCTACGGGAACCGGTACTACATTTCAATATACAATTCAGCCGCCCACTACTTTTCCTTATTCTATCAAATTTACTGCAACTGTAGAAAACGGTCCCATTAACACAGGAAATTGCAAACCAAAATCAACAGATTATACAGTTACGGTCTATCCGAAATTGACGGGAACTATCTCAAGTTCAAAAACTGATGTTTGTCTGAATAAGGATGCTGTATTGACGCTGAGCGGTCTTGCACCCAATGTAAAGTTGCAAGTACAATGGCAATATAAGTCTGACAATGGAAGTTGGACCAATGTTGCAACCGTGGGAGACGGCACACAGCAGCAAACAAATGAGATCGGCCCCCTGGGGCCTTATATCCCGCCCCCGCAACAACAACTCTGCTGGCGCGCAGTAATAACAAATCCTGCATATCCATGTCCCCCTTCACCATGTGCTTCCTATACCACACCCGTAGTATGTATCAATATAATACCGCCGCCTTGTGATGTGGTAATCACTAATTGTCCTACGGCTAAGGCCTGCCTCGGCACTCCTGTTCAGCTTAATACTGCGTTGATTCCAAATCCGACATGGTGTCAAAATGCAGGACTGGTCTATGCATGGCAACGCGACGGACTTCCTTTTGGTCCTGCACCCAGCCCTTCAAATACATCACTTACGGTAAACGGACCGGGTAAATATAAGGTTTTTGTTTCGAATGTTTGTGAGTCAAAGCATTCTCCTACCTGTAAAGTGGAATATTGCATCTTTGACATGGCTATAGATGCGCCATGTTGCTCTTATCCGGGCTCTTCGATAACGTTAACTGCAATTCCGTTACTCCCTGGCAACCAGTATTCAACATGCGGCGGACCTTATTCATTTGCATGGAACGTACCACCTGGATTTAATATTACCTCTGGGGCTAACACTTCGCAAATTGTAGGAACGATACCAAGTAATGCCCAGGTCAATTCAATATTGTCTCCATTTTCTGTGACAGTCACGGATCACAATAACTGTTCGAAAACAATCTCTGTAGGAGTATTAATTTGCGCTCAACCTTAAATATATAGCCGTTATGAAAAAGAAAATATATTTCAGCAGGATATTTCAGATAATATCCGCTTTAGTGATCCTAGCATCTGCAGGCCAATCTTACGGTCAGAAAAAATCTCCTTTATCTCCTTTAGGAGGTCCCTGCGATGGTTTTGTCCGACCGAATTCTCATTTCTCCACCATGCAGTATGATGCTGCGACTTGCAGGTGTTTTGTGATTATTACGTTTCATGATAATTTTACAATATTACCTCAATCACAATACGACGATTATCCATATGGGATTGATGTTGCAGCATTCGATGTTCATAATAACGATGTTATCAACACCAATACAAATGTCGAGCAGATCAGCGGTTTTAGTAATTGGCAATCATATTCCCCTGCCGGGATCAACCCTAAAGCATTTCCCGTCTCTGCCGGGGGTTATCATTATTATGGTTGGCAAACGACTTATAATGGTGTATCTCAGGGGGGTTATGTACATTCAAAAGATCCGAATTATATAATTCCAAGTTCAGCTACACTTAAATTCAAGGTATTTCTTAATTTTCAGAATGCATCGAGCATCAAAGTTCAACTTAGGGAGCTGGATTTTCACTGCAGATTAAACAATGATGAAGATAATTGGTATTCATGTTGGATGGATACAACCTTTACGAAACCTAGATTCCCTCTTAGCTTGTCAGCAGATTGTCCTCAGGTCTGTTCCGGGCAGCCTTTTACAAAAATCCATCTTATACCTAATCAAAACCAAACTGCCTGCCATCATTGGGATTGGTATGCGGTCAAGATGCCATCGAGCGGTAACTGTCCGTCAATAAACCCTTTTAACCCCAGTGATTGGGTGTTCCAACAACATGACGGGAATGAGCTCCAGACGGGTAACCTGGATGGGACATACTGTTATGCAGTTGTGTTGACAGACAATTGTTACACATACATTACAACTCCGATCGATGTTACCTATTGTCCGGATCCCTCGTCTATTGGAGGTATTACAGTATCTCCCGTAAGCCCGACGGGAGGAAGTAACCTGGTCGACCTGACTGCCGACAGCAATGCATATTATGCCTGTGGCAGCTGGCTTTCCGGTACAACGCATAAGACGTTCACCCTTCCCGATCTGGGCTATTGTATTAATTCCGTTTCGTGGTATATTGATTCTACAGGCACTCCCATAGGTCCCTTCAATACAACGCCAAAAAATGTCTGGGATGTCACAGCCATGAATATCAGGTTTTCCTGTCCACTGACTCAATGTTACAAGATCTATACTATTAAAGCAGACATCACATATAATTGTTGTATTTATGGAGTCACGACCCCCCAGACAGTCCCAAAAACAGTAAGAATTGTCATCAACAGTCCGACAACAGTTGGAAAAATAACTTCTGACCATTGGAATTATTGTGGTACGCCATGCCCTGTAACGCCTTTACCCAGCACGACAACTCCCGTCATATGTTACGATAGGGGTACAGTATTGAATTATAGTGGTCCATGCTTTAAGGTCGATCAGTGGGATTCATTATCAAGTATCGGTTGGGTTAAGATTGTTGGGGCCGGCCATGACGCACAATGGTACACGAATAATTTAAGAAAAAATACTTCATACGAAATTACGGTGCACAATGGGATCTGTCCATCAAAAATCAGCACTCCGATCCAGGTAAGGGTAAAACCCAAATTGAGTGTTTCCATTAAAGGATGTAAGGTGATTTGTCCCAGCTATACTTGTACATTAAAGTCTCAAACATCCTATACTCCGCCAGGTTATAATGTCTTATATCTCTGGTATCAGGATGGTGATCCGATGATGCCGGCACAGACAAATCCGACACTGAACGTTTCAACACCGGGAAATTATGCTCTCCAGGTCATGGACCCTGTATGCGGAAAAGATACTTTATCCAATACGATTACGGTTTGTGATGCAGAAATCTCTTTTGTTGGCCAACCCTGTTTTTGTGATAAAGGGACTTTTACTATAACTGCCGTAGCAAATGCTTGCCTGCAGGGTAACTGTCCTTCCATTACATACGACTGGCTTCATTCGGATGGCTCTATTTCACATGGAGCTACAGTCACTGACGGCAAGGTAGGAACATATACCGTTACGGTCAAATGCACTGCCTTGCCGTGTCCATTGTGCCAGATTTCAAAGTCTATTAGTATCACAAATTGTCCCTAAGTGGATTGAGTTATAAAATGAAACATTTTTCGGGATTGTACCGAAGGATCAATTGGTATCAGCATTGTTTCGTTATTAGTGAAAAAATGTCAGTCAAAGAGAACCCTATATCCGTATGTTTATATGGATATAGGGTGCAGTTCAGATAGTTTTTATAGTAATGGGAGATAGATTAGTATAAGTCTGCAAAGTAGAATTTATGAAAAGAAAGCTTTATTTTTTCCCTGTATTCCTCATCGTTGCCTTTGCCGGATTAATATTGAATACCGGCTGCATGAAGAATTGTTGCAATCAGCTCAATCCTTCAACCAAACCTTATCTGACAACAGATACGGTTAGCGCGATAACGCAAACAAATGCAAAATGTGGTGGAAAAATTACGTATGATGGAGAAGCGCCAATAACCTCGCGCGGGGTATGTTGGAGTAAATCCCAATTACCTACAATAACCAGCGACACAACCTCCGATGGAAATGGGATTGGTAGATTCACAAGTTCGATTACAGGCCTGACTCCCGATACAGCCTATTTTGTACGCGCCTATGCCACCAATAGTGCTGGCACTGCATATGGAAATCAGCAAATTTTCATGACACTGGCAGCAACTCCGGTTATACCTGCCCTCACTTCGGCACAAGTAATTAATATTACTCAAACTACGGCTACCAGTGGAGGTACAATTGGTTCCGATGGTGGCTCGCCTGTCACGGTAAGAGGCGTTTGCTGGAGCACTTCACAAAATCCGACGACTGCAAACAGCAAGACTTCAAACGGAAACGGTGTGGGTGCTTTCGTGAGTAATCTGACCGGCCTGATTGCAGGCACTCCTTATTATTTAAGGGCTTATGCTACCAATAGTGTTGGCACTGCATATGGAAACCAGCAAACTTTCTCCACCCTGACAACTCCGGTCATACCTGTCCTCACTTCGGCACAGGTAACTAATATTACTCAAACTACGGCTACCAGTGGTGGTACGATTACTTCCGATGGGGGGTCGCCTGTTACGGCAAGAGGCGTCTGCTGGAGCACTTCATCAAATCCGACGACAGCAAACAGCAAAACTTCAAACGGAACCGGAATGGGCACTTTCGTGAGTAATCTGACCGGCCTGAATGCAGGCACTCCTTACTATTTGAGGGCTTATGCCACAAATAGTGTTGGCACTGCATACGGAAACCAGCAAACTTTCTCTACCCTGACAGCTCCGGTTATCCCTACTGTCACTTCGGCACAAGTAACTAATATTACTCAAACTACTGCCACCAGTGGTGGAACAGTTACTTCCGACGGGGGTTCGCCTGTCACGGCTAGAGGTGTCTGCTGGAGCACTTCACCAAATCCAACAACAGCAGACAACAAGACTTCAAACGGAAGCGGTGTGGGTACTTTCGTGAGTAATTTGACCAGCCTGACTGCAGGTACCCCTTATTATTTAAGGGCTTATGCAACCAATAGTGTAGGCACTGCATACGGAAATCAGCAGACTTTCTCCACCCTGGCAGCTCCGGTTATACCTACCCTCACTACTGCACAAGTTATAAATATAACTCAAACTACCGCCACCAGTGGCGGCACAATCACTTTCGATGGTGGTGCACCCGTTACTGCGAGGGGAGTATGCTGGAGTACTTCACCATTTCCACATACCACAGACAGCAAGACTTTAGACGGCAGCGGGACCGGGAGTTTTACCAGTTCAATTACCGGCCTGACTGCCAATACAACCTATTATTTATGTGCCTATGCCATCAATAGCGCCGGTACCGCTTATGGGAACCAGGTTTACTTCATTACAGTTGCTGACGGTTCACCGTGTCCCGGGATGCCGACATTTACTTACGGTGGTCAGGTATATAATACGGTTCTGATCGGAACACAATGCTGGATGAAAGAAAACCTGAATATCGGAACCCGGATTGACGGAAGTCAGGATCAAACCAATAACGGAATAATCGAAAAGTACTGTTACAACGATGATGATAACAATTGCACCACCTATGGCGGTCTATACCAATGGCATGAAATTATGCAATATGTCACTACCGAGGGTACGCAGGGAATATGTCCTTCGGGATGGCATATGCCAACGAATACTGAATGGGTGACGCTCACCGACTATCTTGGAGGTGAATCTGTTGCAGGTGGTAAAATGAAAGAAGCTGGATATTCTCATTGGCTAAGTCCTAATATCGGAGCAACAAATCAAACCGGATTTACAGCTCTTCCAGGTGGCGCCAACGTTGGTTATCCGTTTTATAATGGTTTGAACACTTATACCTACATCTCTTCTTCATCGATGGATAACCCTTCTGGGTTTGGTATAGACCGGGATCTGGACTACCAGAATGCAGGGGCGTACTCGTCTGGCACGGACAACAATATAGGGGTAAGTGTTCGTTGCCTGAAGAATTGAGGTGTGCTCTAATCTCTTTTAGGGGTTAGTTCCCCGCTGCTTGCAGCGTAATTAATATCTTTGTATGTATGAGCCCAAGCGAATACATACACAAATCGCACAATGTTTCGGTACTGTTGTACCATTTTGTCTGTCCAGCAAAGTATCG
>CAIYUC010000210.1 GCA_903929315.1 uncultured Bacteroidales bacterium | reverse complement strand
CAAAACAGGCCTGTCCCCGGCATCCGGCCGATGCAATCCATTGCCAAAATCCGTGTTGCGACGCAACGGGAATCAGCGTGCATCCCCTCATTGCTTTGCAAACTCGACCAGAGGGGGGTCGCTCGGAGCACGAATAACCGCCGACGCTATCGAATTTCGCCGAGATTGATGGTATAGTCGTACCCGCCAGCGTTCATGGCGCCGATAGAGAGGTCGTACTCGTACGGTCTAGTCGGTCTTCTCGACACGAGATTGATCGCGCCTCCATCGCATTTGGGCCATACAATACTGACGAAAATCCCTTCATTATTGTAATCTCAGAGAGATCGAACGTTGTGAAGCGAGCCAGATCAACGTATCCATCATAGGGGACATACTCGGGTATACCGTCGATAAAAACCGGAACCTGTCGAAGATCGAAACCACGCACGTACACCATCGATTCGTTGCGCCCGCCCACGTTTGACAGAGAAAGCCCTGATAGAAGATCCAGAGCGTGCGAAGCATCGAGCCGGTGGTGATTCTCCATCTCGGATTGCGGGATGATGTTTTGCTGAAATGGCGATGATGTACTTTCCCGCGTGCCCATGACCACGATTTCACCGAGATAGAAAACTTTCGAGCTATCCTTTGGATATTCAACCTTGCAGAGCGCCGAAGCTTGGAGGACGAAGCAAAGAAATGACACATACAAAATAAGACCGGACAAGTGTTTCATAAAGATTTCTTATGTTTCTTTTTAATTTTTTGAATTGACCAGTACCTCCATAATCTCTTTCAGTAATTCTCCCGAATTATCCCCATCGATTTTCCAAACGCATTTCGGAATAAACGACCAGCGATCTTGCACTCTTTCAATAAGAAGTTCCCGTACGACTAGAATGATCGGACATGTAGATGAATGGATCAGCTGATCAATTGAAGTTGCCCAGACTTTATTATCAAGCTCAAGTGGACCCACCTCGTCGATGATAACGAGATCGCAAATGATCAATGAAGAAGGATCCAAGGCGGTCTGCCCGAATTGTATTCCGTCATCCCGAAATATCCACTCACCGATCTTGGTGCCGGTACTATCGGGCTCATTCCGACAGAGGGGGGCACGTTCCCCATTCTGAATGTTGATGACATCATAGCCGATTCGCTTCGAGTCCATCCACACGACCGGCGAAAGAATTCCACCGACGCTTCGTTGTCGTCGTCGAAATTCCCCGGTAAGCGCCGTGAGCAAACTTGTTTTACCGGAAGCACGATCACCTGTGACAATGAATATTTTTTTTAAGGGAGATTCTTGCAGATCGAGTTCCGTCAATCGCTGTTTCGCGATAAGAAGGAGTCTGGACAACGAGGTGACCGGATGTCGTAACACATTGCGTTGTTCGCCTAGCGAAGCGATCAAGGTCGGAAGAGTGTCGAAAGCGATTTCCATTGCTGTAGCAAGCTGTCCGAATCCCAGCCGGAGAACCCATCCAATGATTTTCGGGTTGCGCAACTCGATGCTAACGACATTGAATGCAACAACAATAAAGATTGCTCTCAAACTCATCTGAAGACCGAT
>CAIYUC010000209.1 GCA_903929315.1 uncultured Bacteroidales bacterium | reverse complement strand
GACCTTCGGATTGTCTTTGTCATTCTCTTCCATAATAGTTAGTTTTAAGATTTAGAATAATTGTAGGGCTTATGGCAGCGGAAATAATTTCCTGATGCTCTTATTATTTTCGTTCATGTGGTTTGATCATACAAAGACAAGGTCCGTTTAATGGTTGGTATTTCCCTGCTTTAACCGGGAATCCATCCTTTTCCCAGTCAGTAAATCCTCCGGCGAGACTGGCAACCTGATATCCTTTGGAATGAAGGAATGCCGCAGCTTTTTTGCTCCATATTCCCACTGAATCGGCCAGGATCAGCTGTTTTTCAAGGGGAAGGGTTCCCCATTTTTCCGCGAAATCAATATGCGGAAGATACACTACCTGTTCGATACCGAATGCCTTGATTTCCGTTTCCATCTCTTCCCGAAGATCAATCAGGGTAGCCCCCTGTTGAAGTAGCGTTATCAACTCTGAAGGCAGGACATATGGAATCCCGTCGATTTGCAGCTTACAGTTCTCAAAAATGTTACTCATAATGAGTTATAGAATTTCTGAAATCCCTCTTTGATCTGATCACGGATCTGCCTGTATTCATTCAGGATTTCTTCATCGCTTCCTTTTGCCTTTGCTGGATCTTCAAACCCAATATGAAGGCGGTTTTTTACTGGGCCGGAAAAATAAGGACAACTTTCTTTTGCATCATCACAAACCGTGATCACATAATCAAAAGGCTTGTCAAGAAAGAGATCGACACTTTTCGGCTTATTTTGTGAGATATCTATTCCCACTTCTTTCATTACCATTACCGCATAGGAGTTGGCATTTTTAGCTGGATGGGTTCCCGCAGAAAAAACTTCGATCCTGGAATCAAAAGATTTCAGAAACCCTTCCGCCATCTGGCTACGGCAGGAATTTCCTGTGCAAAGAATAAGGATTTTCATTAACAAGTTGTATTTTGCATGGATAGAGATGATTGATACCAGAAATCGGCAAATAGTTTCCTTGCAATTTCCCAGTTCTTTGGTTCAATGCAATACCTGATCTTCGGCGCTTCAATGCTGCCCTGGATCAACCCGGCATCCTTTAACTCTTTCAGATGCTGCGATACCGTAGCCTGGGCAATAGGAAGCTCTTCCACTATTTCACCACAGAAACAGGTATCCATCGAGGCTAAAAGTTTTAAAATAGCAATCCGTGCAGGATGTCCCATGGCTTTGGCAAATCTCGCCATCTGAATTTCCTCTTCTTTATAATCTGTTAATTTACTATGTGCCATCGGTTAAATTTGTATATCGCAAATATACGATTAGTTTTATAAATACAAATAATTTCGATTAATTTTTTCCTGAAGAGAGTGGATATGGACCCAGTAGTTATTGTCGTGACAGTCGCGATGTTTACGAATTACGAATTACGAATTAAGGAGTGAACAGTGATTGGTGATTGGTAATCGGTGATCGGTAATCGGTAATCGGTGAATAACCATGAATAACCATGAATAACCATGAATAACTTTGTTACTCTGTCACTCCTTCACAAACTTCACTGTTTTCGTAAATCCTTGTGAAAGATATTTTATGATATAGATCCCGGCGGGAAGGGTAGATATATTTATCACTGATTTTGATCCTGATGTCATTTGATTGATCAATTCCTGGCCGTTTATGGAGGAAACAGAAACAGAACCACTACTTTTTTTAAAGGTTCCGGAGGATTCAATTGTAATACTGTTCTCAGCGGGGTCAGGATAAATGTTGAATTGCGCAGGTGTCAATGAACCCCCTGGGATGAAATCTGTACCGCCGTCTGTTGTTGCTAATATCGTTCCTCCCTCACCAACAACATACCCGGTATTAAAATCGGTAAAACAGACAGAATTCAGGTTATTATGTGTTCCGCTATATAATTCAAACCAATTTGTCCCACCATTGATGGTTTTTAAAATCGTACCATCTTGTCCAACTGCGTAAGCGGTATTTGCATCTGTTGCCCACACGGATGTTAACAAATTAGAATTTCCGCTAACGCAAGTGGTCCATGATAAGCCACCATCAGTTGTTGTTAATATTGTACCTACGTCGCCAACAATATATCCTGTATTTGCATCGGTAAAATAAACCGAATATAACATTTTCAATGTTCCACTTGATAATGTGATCCAGGTGCTTCCTCCATCGATGGTTTTCAGTATCGTTCCATAAGCACCTGCCGCGTACCCGGTGTTAAGATCCGGGAATCTGACTGAATACAATGGTTCGGAATTTGCGTTAGGCACATGGATCCAGGTAGCTCCTGCATCTGTGGTTTTTAATATGGTTCCCAATGCACCAACTACATACCCTGTATTGGCATCCGAAAAGTAAACAGAAAATAAGTAAGAATTTGTGAAGGTCCCAGAAATAATCCATGTAACGCCTCCGTCAGTTGTCTTGAAGATGTCATTGTCGCCGTAATTATCCAGTACATAACCGGTGATTGTATCAGTGAAATAAACGGAGGGTAAAGAGCCATAAAGTACCTGCCATTGATCCCAGACAGCGCCTGAATTACTGGTACTCATTACCCTTCCTGGTCCCAAATTAGCATCACCGACAGCATATCCTCTGTTTTGACCAGGAAAACAAACCGATTTCAAAGGGTCCGTTGTACCTGTCGATAATAACGTCCAGGTGTTGGCTCCGTCAATCGTTTTATAAATTAGTCCATTGAAATCAAGAGCATAGCCTTTATATCCATCAGTAAAGAAAAGGGATCCAATTTCTACATCACTATTCAGAGTGATCCAGTTATTACCTGCATCAACGGTTTTTATCATTATATTATCACCAGTCCAGGCATAACCAGTGTCAGAACCTGTGAAGAAGATCCAATATAACAAGGATGAATTTACTACTTGTTGTGAATTCCAGGTGGCGCCTCCATCAGTGGTTTTATGAATAACGCCCCATTCTTCAGTAACATATCCGGTATCAGGAGAAGTAAAAAAAACATCGGTCAGATGGTAGTAATTACCCAGATTTAGTGAGAGTGTCCATGTCAGGCCGCCGTCGATTGTTTTCATTATATCACCTGCCTCTCCAACTGCATAACCTATGCTGGGGCTGGGAAAAAATATGGCTGACATATCCCAGGTAAAACCGCTTGAAATAATTGTCCAGGTTTGTCCTCCATTGCTCGTTTTTAATAATGTTGCGTTGGACCCAAATACATATCCTGTACTTGCGTCAGGGAATTGGACGAAACCAAGATTTTCTGTAGTTCCGCTTTCTAATGACGTCCAATTCTCACCAGCATCTGTTGTTTTTAGAATGGTCCCATTCCCGCCTGCCACATAGCCAACATTTGAACTTGTAAAATAAACAGATTCCAGGCTTGCTGAGTTTTGGATGGATAATGAATACCATGCGATGCCACCATTATTGGTTTTTAAAATGGTACCGCAATCCCCGACAACATATCCGGTATCAGCGTTAAGAAAAAAAACTGAATAAAGATCATTGCCATTTGTTAAAGGGTTTTGCCAATGCCAGTCCTGGGCATTTACATGATGAAATGCGAGAAATACCAGAAATAATATGATATATTTTTTCATATGAGGGTAGGAATTAAAATATAGGTATAAATATACGAAAAAATCGTGGAAAGTCAAGATGTTTTTTTAAGATCGTAACAATCGTTACAATCGTGACAATCAGCATGATTATGAACCAAGGATTGCCTGGAAAGTCTTTGTGCGCCTTTGTGTAAGCCTTGGTGTTCTTTGTGGTTAAACCTTTAACACTTTGAAAGTGCTATTTTTAACCACAATGAGCACAATGCATGCACAAAGGTCCACAATGAAGAACCACGAATAACAAATTATTTTTCAATCGAGTAGCCGAACCGTTTCAGCAATCGTTCATTCTCCCGCCAATTCTTGCTGACCTTGACATTGAGTTCAAGGTAAACATGTTTATCGAGAAATTCTTCTATATCTTTCCTGGCATCAATGCCCAGTTTTTTTATAGCCCTGCCCTGGTGGCCCAGAATGATCGCCTTTTGTGATTCCCGTGCCGTAAAAATATAGGCGATGATCCTTATTAATTTTTCAGTTTCCCTGAACTCTTCAATGGCAACTTCCACAGAATATGGAATTTCTTCGGTATAATTCAGTAATATCTTTTCACGGATAATCTCTGATACAAAAAAACGTTGTGAGCGGTCGGTAAGTTCTTCTTTTGGATAAAAAGGGGGGCTTTCCGGCAGCATATCAAGAATCGTTTCAAATACTTTAGCAGTATTGAAACAAAGGAGTGCTGAAATCGGGATAACTTCCGCATTTTCCAGTTTTTGCTTCCATTTCATCACCTCCTTTTCAACTGTCTCCTGGTCTGAGATGTCAATTTTATTGATCAATACAATGACGGGGAGTTTGAGTTCTTTCAACCGGGAAATGATATCTTCATGTTCAAATGATTCATTGATATCGGTCATAAGGAGGATGATATCTGCATCAGAAATCGATGAATGAACGGCAGACAGCATTGCCTCATGCAACAGGTAATGAGGTTTCATGATACCGGGTGTGTCTGAATAGACGATCTGAAAATCATCCCCGCTGAAAATTCCCATGATGCGATGCCTTGTCGTTTGGGCTTTATGTGTAATGATGGATAATTTTTCCCCTGTCAGAGCATTCATGAGGGTAGATTTTCCGACATTCGGATCTCCTATGATGGTTGCATATCCAGCTTTATGCGTCATATGTTTTTATTGTTGGAAAATTTGCAGAACAAAGAAACAAAAGCTATCTTTGCAATCCTTTTTCCCCTTTGTCAGCAAAGGTAAGGAAAATTACAGTGCGGGGTGGAGCAGAGGTAGCTCGTTGGGCTCATAACCCAAAGGCCAGAGGTTCGAATCCTCTCCCCGCTACTACCTGAGAATCCTCATCATTTTTGATGGGGATTTCTTTTTTCTGTCCTTCCAAAATCCTCATATATTCTGCTTTTGCTGCGAATAGGGCATTCACTTTTGAAGTTAGATATTGCCTGTTTTTGACATCTACTAATAATCCATCTGGAAACACCATTTCCTGTATGATCTGTTTCCCAGTAAGATTTGATAACTTCCAGTATTTACTGACATTCTGAGAGAACTCGATAGCTTTCTGAAGGTTATTACCCAAGTTAGATACATCCACTGCGGGTGCCTTGTACTTTTCGTTGAGGGCCGCAATCTCAGTTTCAATTTTATGAAGGAGCTTTTCGTAAATATCCTTTGGTGGAATATTTTCCAAGTAATATTTCTCCTGAAGGGTATCTCGTTTCTTCTCCAAATCTGCAAGCTGGCGGTTGTATCTTACTACCTCATTATTCTGAGTTTTTGTTGAGGAATCTATTAATTTCTGCATCTGGTGAGTGAACCCGCCAATAAACCTTGGGTTTAGAATATACTCATCAAGTTTCGAGATGAAGAGTTCATGTGCACCTGTACTTTTATTTTGACGCTCGGATGTAACCGCATTAATTGAAACCCCATGACCTTTTTGACATTTATAGTAAGTACGGTTTCCCTTCCCTTCATAACCAGCCAATTTTTTATTGCATATTGGGCATAATAAAGTTCCGACTAAGGGCCGCATTGGTACATTTTTTTTAATCTTATAGCCCTGATGGTTTGTAGCTATTACCTGTTGAACTTTTAACCACACTTCAATCGATACAAGAGGTTCCCAATTCCCTTGGACTGAATCTTTACCAACCAATGAGTTCGTTTGAATCCCGCAATAGAAAGGATTTCTCCACATATTTGAAAGTTGCTGCAACGATATTTCCATTCCCAACGCTTTCAGCTTATTCCTGATCTCGAAGTCTTTCAGGTATTGAATCTTCCATGACCAAGCCAACCTCAATTTTTTACCTTCCTCATTGATCAAAATCTTTTGCTCAATGGCTCGTTTTGAGAAATCTTTTACACGGGGGCCGTGATGGTCGAACCCTCGTGGGACAACTCCAAGGTAAAACCCAGCTTGAACAAATCTTACCATTCCAGGTATAGTATGTTTCAACCGTTCAAAATTATCTCTGCGAGCATCAAGAAGTTTTTCAAAAATGGCTAATTTCCCCTCTTCAGTAATCGTACTTAATCCTGACGAAACTTCGATGAGATGCACATTACACTCCGTAACAAGTTGCTCCAAAATGCCCACAGCACTGCCTCCAGTTCGAGAAAACCTGTCGATGATATGTACTAAAATTCCAAAGGGTCTGTCCTTTGTCGTTCTTACTCTGGCTATAAGATCATTGAATTCCTTACGGGTAAAGTCCGATGAGGCTGATTCATTAGTGTTCCCAAAAGTTTCGGTAATCTGATACCCATGTTTTTCTGCGAAAAGCCTGTTCTGTTCTTTCTGATCACCAAGGCTATAATTATCTTTTTGTTTTCGTGACGATACCCTCGTGTACGACCAAACCTTGTTATTGACAACCTTAGGTCGATCCTGTTTGTGCTTTTTAATAAATCTGTTAAATACTGATAAATCTGTCATTGTTCTATAATTATTTTTTGAGCCGCTACGGCAAGGTCGAAGAGCTGGTCAGCCAGAGCTTGAAGCTCTTCGTCACTCATTCCTTCCAGTTCGGGAAGTTGTTTGAGTTCTTTCAATGTGATTTTTGATTCTTTGTAAAGATCATAATAAACGTCATCATTTTTCTGATACATTGATTTGCAATCATTTTTTTACCGTGTACGCCTGTGCGGGGGGCGTGTATACCCCCACCAAAGAAGGGGCTGTGTATAATAAGTAAACCTATTATTTCAAAAATTCTGTTCATATTATTTTCTTATATTCTTTGCTTTGCACCATTCATCAAGGTTATGGTGTTTGATGAATAGCTCTGCTACGAACCTCAATAACTGCCGATAGTATTTAAATTGTCCGACACTATCCTCGTATAATTTCTTTACCAAATATTTTATTGAATTGCTGGTTTTTTGATTCTGTATTACTGGAACTGACGGTATAATGAGTTGTTCGTTTTTAAATGATATAAATTGCACTTTTCTTTGACGGGATATGTTTGACCCGTTGTTGATTCTAAAATCGATCATTTGGTCAATGAAAACTCTATATACTGATAAGAGGTAAAGTGGATCATCAAGTCGGAATGGATCGATCTGATACTGGTTAATTTCGGTGTTGAATAATTTTAATTCACAACGATAAACGGTTGAAAGACCGAAAACTGTCGAGTAGAGGTAGCTCAAATAAGGTTTCTTAATATTGGTGAGTTCATGAGTTTTATTGTAAATGCTGACCATTCTTTTTCGTTTTCTCATGCTCCCAATTGTGGTCTCCGTTTCATCTCTGCCAAGTCCACGAACCTTAAATTTATTAGCATTTTTAAAGCTATATCTTGATTTTCTATTGAACATATATTTAAATCGGGATAGAAGATCGACATCGGTGTCGTATGCAACATCAACCCTCCCAAAGCTGTGAAATTCAAATGTCATATGATAGGTAGCTTGAAACCCGTAGATCAAGTCTTGAATAAGATTTGATATTTGTCTTTGATACAAGTACCAGTTTGCGAGTTTTAGAACCACCATATCATTTTTTATAAAATATGGGTTACGTATTGGTCTCGTGTATAAATACGCCACTGTCTGGTTATTTTTGACGATCTCAAAACTATCATGGAACTGGGGACTATAATTATTGAGTTTAACCGTTTTTTGTAGTGTTAGACCAGATGGAAAATTATATATACAGGTAGGTGACAGTTGGGTGCCTTTCAGTATAAAGCGCATTTCTAATCTCTTTTAGGGGTTAGTTCCCCGCTGCTTGCAGCGTAATTAATATCTTTGTATGTATGAGCCCAAGCGAATACATACACAAATCGCACAATGTTTCGGTACTGTTGTACCAT
>CAIYUC010000208.1 GCA_903929315.1 uncultured Bacteroidales bacterium | reverse complement strand
TCTCGCTGAGTTTCGCTGATTTAAACGCAGAGTCACGCAAAGTTAAAACTCATGTTATCAACCTTCTGCGAAAATCTGCGAAAATCTGCGATTAATCTGCGGAAATCTGCGAGAAAAAAAAGAAACTTATTAGACAACCCCCCAGGGAGAGGTCATAGAGGGACCAAAGAAGGTGAGTTCTTAGAGTAATCCGAATTTAATGAAGAAAGAACAAAAATATTTCCAGAGCTTAGATGAATTGGCATTTGAAGGGAGGAATAAAGCTTACGGATCTTATTATCTCAGGAAAAAGTATTTAAAATACGTCATCACATCACTCCTCATGGCAATATTTATTTTTTTACTTATTGTCATAATACCCTTTCTTGTTTATTATTTCGAAGGTTCAGATTTAAACTTCAGGAATGAGGAGATGTATATGGTCGATTATACCTTCATGCCGGCACCGGAGGATGATCTGAATTTACTCGCAAAGGCATTGGCAAGACCGGTGCAGGAAGATAATCGACCACCAGTCATTGTGGATAGTTCGAAAATTGTTGAAGAAAAGAAACACGAGGAAGTGCGTCCAATGGATGAGAACAAAGACGAAAACCAAAAAACGGATTCCATATCAAGTGGTAAAGGCCTGATAGGGCAGGGGCAGGGAATGGGCGATCCAAATGGCATTTATACCATTATAGATGTATTTCCGAGGTTTCCAGGTGGCGACGAAGCCCGACTGTTTTTTCTAAGAAAAAATATTCGGTATCCCGATGGTGCATTGAAAAATGGAATTCAGGGGGTGATCTTGCTTGTATTCATCATCGAACCGGATGGCTTAGTATCAAATGTGGAAGTGAAAAAAAGAATAGGAGGCGGTTGTGATGAAGAAGCAGTAAGGGTTACAAAATCCATGCCCCGCTGGGATCCGGGAAAACGAAGCGGCAGACCGGTAAGAGTAATGGTACAGATGCCAATTGTTTTTAAAATACCGGGAAAATACACAAAATAAAATTGGATGCAAATGGAAATGTATTTTGTTAAAAAGTGTTGAATTATTCTTTGTTTTTCGTATCGATGAGGATTGTTACAGGCCCGTCATTGATCAATGAAATCTGCATCATAGCACCGAATTCACCTTTCTGTACGGGCCTGCCAAGATCAAGCTCCAGTTGCTGTAAAAATTTTTCATAGACCGGTACAGCAATTTCAGGTTTGGCTGCCCGGATATAAGAAGGGCGGTTACCTTTTTTCGTGCTTGCATGAAGGGTAAACTGGCTCACCACAAGAATGTCACCTGAAATATCAGTAACCGGAAGGTTCATAACACCTTGTTCATCACCAAAGATCCGTAATCTTACAATTTTCCCACACAGCCAGTTAATGTCTTCGATAGTGTCGGATTCTTCAATACCAACCAATACAAGTAGCCCTGAACCGATCCTGGTCGTAATTACTTCGTTAATGCTTACGACCGCTTGAGAAACTCTTTGAATAACAGCACGCATATTATTTACGGATTTAATAATAGATACTCGATACTGGATGCTGGATACTCGATGTGTGGGCATGGGGTAAGAGTATCAGCGGGATTGTGCAAGT
>CAIYUC010000207.1 GCA_903929315.1 uncultured Bacteroidales bacterium | reverse complement strand
GCTTGCACACACTGCGTTTGACGTGAGTATGCAAGTGATGACATCTCCGTTCACCGGAACATAGGAATAAACAGGATTATTGCCTCCCACAATAATTCCGTCAACCTTCCATTGATAAACCGGAGTTGTGCCGCCATTGACGGGAGTTGCTATGAATGTAACCGATGTTCCTGCACAGACAGGGTTTGATGATGGTGAAATTGTAACACTGACTATAACGTTGGTATTTTCAACCATCGTTATGGCATTTGATGTAGCCGGGTTTCCGGTTGGGCATGGGATACTTGAATTCAAAACGCAGGAAACAACATCACCATTGTTGGGAACAAATGAATATACCGGGTTATCCGGGCCGGCATTTCCTCCGTTTACTTTCCATTGGTAGAAAGGTGCGGAACCTTCATTCATTGGAGTAGCAGTAAAAGTTATGGTTGAGCCTTGGCAGAATGGATTAGATGAGGCACTAATGGAAAGACTAACCGCAAGTATTGGATTTACGATCATTGTAATTGTGTTGGAAGTATCGGGGTTATTCATAATGCAACCGGTTATCGAAGAAGTCAATATACACTTTACTAAATCGTTGTTTGATGGTGTATAAGAAAAAGAGGAAGAACTGGCTCCAATGTTGATCCCGTTAACCTGCCACTGATAGAAAGGATTCCCTCCTCCATTTAATGATGTAGAATTAAATGTCACCAGTGTACCGATACAAACATTATTTGATGTGGCAGTGATGGTTATATTGACGATCGGGCTTGGAGTAACCGTGACAGTATAATCAGTGGGTATGTCTGCAGAACATCCGTTGGCATCCGTATAATTGACATAAACATGCTGAGTTCCGGCAGCATTCCATGTGACCGTTACTGTATTATCCGTTGTTGTACCACCTGAGGTGATCACTCCTCCCGCTGAAAGGCTCCACAGGTAGTTCGTTTTTCCCGGTGCTGTTGTATAGACCTTTCCGGTTCCCGCACAGGTATTCTCAGGGCCCGAAATAACAGGAACCGGTCGTTGTTGAACGGTAATATAAAGTGAGGCAGAATCCCCCCAATCCCCGCACTTATTTACCCCTTTTACTGAGATCGTACCGGAACTGGCAGAAGTGCTGATATCCACAAAAATACTTTGAGTTCCAGCCCCGGAAACTATTGTAAAACCAGTAGGTAGTGTCCAGATATAGTTTATCGAATGGGCAAGTAGTGGAATTGAATAATTCATACCGGTTGAAGGTTTACATCCAATGGCTGGGCCCATAATAGGTCCTGCAGTATCAATAGGCCAGCATTCGAGGAACTTGATCAACATATCATCCCGGGCCCAATCATAAGATTGCTGCCATGCTCCCTGGCTCGCTATGTTATTTGTCGATCTTGTATATCCGGCCAGGTAAGAGTATCATCCGTTACATAACTGCAGTTGAGGAATGCATCCTCATCACTACCTCCATAATAGGTGCCCCATTGACGTTGTCCGAAAGCATTGAATTTTACGAGGAATGCATCCCAGACACCTGCAAAAGCCTGTTGATAAGAATCCTGAGTTGAAATATTATTGGTCGATTGAGTAATGCCTACCACGAATATGTTATTATTCCATCCGATGGTACATCCGTTGGCCCTGTCATCACTGGTACCTCCATAATAGGTACCCCACAGCCTTTGACCCAGGCTGTCGAATTTTACGATAAATGCATCGGAAAGTCCTCCAAGGACAGGTTGGTAACAACCAATACTTGCTATTTTATCAGGAGAATACGTTTGACCAACCAAACATACGTTTCCAGCACTGTCGGAAGCACAACCAAAACCCTGGTCCTCAAGTGAACCACCGTAGTATGTCGCCCATAACCTTTGGCCTCCGTTGGTGAATTTTACTAAAAAAGCATCATGCAGACCTCCTCCATATGTTGTCTGAAATGCTCCCAAACTTGCAATATTTGTTTGTGATGATGTTTCACCTGTAATGTAAACATTTCCTAAACGATCAGTTGCACAGGCCATCCCATCATCCTGGGATTCTCCGCCATAATAAGTACCCCATTGCCGGACACCGTTGCTGTCAAATTTTGCAAGAAATGCATCTGAACTCGCGTATCGGTTTGACTGATAGGTTCCGGGCGTAGCAATACCTGTATCTGAAGAGGTTTGTCCTGTAAGAAATATATTATCGTTCTTATCAAGAGTAATATATCCACCATAATCAGACAATGCCCCCCCATAATAAGTTCCCCAGAGCCTGTCGCCGGCCTGGTTGAACTTTGCAATAAAACAATCGTAGGCACCTCCACCATACACTGTCTGATGTGCCCCGGGAGTTGCAATTCCGGAAGTTGACCTGGTATCGCCCGAAATATATATATTTCCGCTATTATCGACAATGCATGACCCTAGGTCTTCGAGATTTGTTCCTCCGAAATAAGTTCCCCACTGACGCTGTCCTGCTGCATTGAACTTTGTTAAGAAGTCATCATCGTTTCCGGCCAAAGTATCCTGGTATGATCCGGCGGAGGCAATATTATTGAGTGAGTAGGTCGTTCCTGCTAGAAAAACATTTCCGGCTTTATCTGCTGAACATTGTGCTTCCGAGTCCCAATCATCTCCGCCATAATAGGTTCCCCAAAGCCTTATTGATGTGGGATCAATAATCAGTACTGAATTTTCCGGAATAGTTCTATCAACTGCAAAGACATAAACTTCACTATTCATTTTTCGGAAGTGTGCTTTGATATCAATTTTGGAATCATTCACTAAATAATAGCTTTCAGGGATCAATTCTTCAACATCACCAAATCTTGTCCCGAATTTTAGGGTGTCCTGCATTAAAGAAATATAATTGGGCCCGGCGATCGTCAACTGTATATCATGGATATTGGCTCCCGGATAAATCACAAAATTGTATTTGTATCCATTTTCTTTATTTGTAAAGAATTCAAGATCAATACCCGGATAGATTTCCTTATAAGTGATCCTAGCGTATTGTCTGACATTTTTTATTCCTTCAGCAGCCGTGGATGCAGTAAAATAGTTGAAGTAATCAGGTGAAGGATCTGAAGTTTCAATAACCGGATCAGGGTTGGCGTTCAGGAGGTCGAAGTCAATCCTATGATACTCGATGCTCGATACTCGATGCTCGATATCGGATGCCGGTTTGCTGTCACGTGACGCGAGACGCGAGACGCGAGACGCGGAAAATTCTGACTTCAAACTTCGTTGATCGATATTCGATATTCTATAAACATCATAACTAAACCCACCCTTACGCAACTGCACATTAAATCCCGGCGTATTCAACAAATACAAAACTGACGGATTGGGATTATTATGTTGGTCAACGATCTGGCCTTTGTTTTCAATGAAAGATGAATTGAAAGAGTTCTTAAGGAAAGATTTATTTGCAGGTGAAGTTTGACAAAGCGCTGCACATGGGCACAATAAAAATATTAGATAAAAGTGACGGACCATTTCAGGGAACCATGATATTCAAAAATTCATATTTAGTCTAGAAAAATAAAACAACACGCAAAGATTGAAATAAGAGAATTATAAGAGGATTTCCTATAATTCCCTTATTTCACCGACGAGTTATCATCTATTTAACCTTCTTCAATTCTAAAACTTTATCAAATTTACATAATAATTATGTGAAAAAGTAAAGTTATTTGTAGGAAAACTCGAAAAGACATATCTGTCATTTACAAATTTTAAGTGTGCATGGAGGACTATTCTGACATTGACAACACGTATTAGGATTAAAGCTACCACTACATCCATTGGGGTCGATACTGACATTAACGCATGGAATAGTGTCTGGTATTGATAAATAATAATCGCTTTGACACCAGGTATGTGTTATATAAACGGGAGGTATTGCGAGTACGCCTTCACAGTGAACAGTAGCAGGTTGGAGTTTAAACCGCCAAGAAGAACATTGATTAAAAGGGCAGGTAGTATCACATGGATCCAAGACCACTATGTGAAGAGACCACGGTGAGGGTGGTAATGGCGATGGCGTTAAATTCTCCGCTTTTGTTTTATCTCCTTTATTTTTATCAGGAGAAACAGCAAAAACGGGGACGACCATTCCAATAACAATGCATGTTATCAGAATGAATAAAAAATTTGTTTTCACGTTTCAATCTTTTTTGGTTAATTTGAATTTCTACCAAACATTTGTGATTCCGGCCAAACCACGATTAAATAAGCAACAGTTTTTTACTGGCAGGTTTGTTGGTTATTTTTTATATTTTTGCCGATCCTCCTTTCTTTTTGATTGTCATATATTTGTTTCACCACATTATTGATATTCATTAAGAGAGGAGGTTTATTTTTCCCTCCTGCATGATTCCTGAGCAGGTAAAACCTCGTCTATTGTAATTATGTGTTCATAAAATGCAGGTTAATACTACTTTTTTCGTGTTCAATCTGTAAATACATTTTTCATCATTTCCCGGCAATGCACTGAATTTTTCACATCGTATCATTATTTCAGTTGTAAAGTTAGGACATTACGAAACCATTGTCAATAGAGGATTTCCGTAAATTTTAAAATAGCGGAAAACCGTAAAAAACACCCTTTCGAAATCGTTAATAATTTATTTTTCAATTTATAAGACAAATATTTTGGTGTCAGGGTTTAACACCATGACAATTTTGTGTGCAAATATTTTGAACCGTTTAACCCGTTTTCTTAACGAGAATGAGTAATTTTAGTTCTGAATTCGGCTTCAAAATGAAATTATACATTCATCGATTCAGCATTTTCTGCAAGATCATTATTTCCCTGATTATTTTGTTTTCATTCACATCACAGCCTCTTCAATCTACATCCCGCAACTATACGCCTGAGCTGAATATAGATTTAGCAGATTCTTTGAACTTGCTTGATTCTTTGGTTGATCTTTATCAAACTACCAACAACCGTTTGGCACTATCACTGGCACGCAGATCGCTCGTTGTTGCACAAAGATTGAACTTACCTGAAGCGATACTCAATGCATTCATGAACATGGGAAATGCATATTCACAAATTGCGAAAGATTCCAGTTATATATATTATAGCAAAGCGCTGCAGATAGCTGATAAAAATGCATTACCAAAAAGAAGACCTTCAATAATATATGATATTGCGTTGCTGTACAACGATGCGTATAATTATAAAGATGCGTTGATACTGCTCGATTCTTCAGCGAAATTGGCGGAGATTGACAAGAACTACAAATTATTGGCAGATATTTATAATTCAATCGGCAATATTAAATATGACAACAGAGATTATAATGGTTCCCTGCGCATGTATCAGGCGGCGTTCAATACAGCGAAAGAACATTTGTTCTATTCTTCAATGGGTATTGCCATGGGTAATCTGGGCAGATTTGAAAAAGATACGATACAAAGGATAAACATAATTAAAAAGGCCATAGGTCTCCTGAAGAAAATTCCGGGCAATGAAAGAGAAATCGCAAACCTGATGATAAATGCAGGATGCATCAGCAGGAACCCAGACACAGCCATTATGTATTTCAGGTTAGCCCTGGATTTTATCAGGAACGGAAACGATCCCATAGCAGAGATGGGAGCATATAACAATATGGCCTATAGTTATCTTGACAAAGACGATAAGCTGTCGGCTGAAAAATACCTTAAGGATTATGCCATCCCAACAGCAATAAAAGACAGCAACAAAGACTGGCTCTCCACCTTGTATGATTCCTATGCCGATGTGATGAAAGCACAGGGAAAATATGCACAGGAAGCGCAATACCGTAAAAAATCACTGGAATACCGTTCTGCTGCAGACCTGGAACACGCTTCAGAACAGATCAGGTTACTGTCATCGCTGCTTGAGTTGAAAAACAAAGACCATGAAATACTCGTCAAGACAAACAGGTTAAAGGTAACCAGGCTCTGGCTCTCGGTGTCAGGTCTTCTGATAATTCTAAGCATATTCGTCATCCTTGGCTTGTTTCAATGGAACCGGATCCGTCTGCATAAGCAACGTATCAGCGCAGCAGGCAGGATCATTGAACTGGAAGAAAATGAAAAAGGAAGAATTGCAAGGGAATTACATGATATAACCGGACAACTGGTGATGGGCATTTCGGGGGAAATTGTAAATATGGATTTCCCTGATCCGGAAAAGAAAAGCGAGCTTTTACGGAAAATTGAAAAAACCGGAGACAGCCTTAGGGCCATTTCACATCATATGAATAAAGCCATGATCAACCGTTCGGATATGAATGAACTGGTTACCGGGTTTTGTACCGAATTTTATCGTCTCACAGGGTTACAGACAGACCTTGACCTGCCGGAAAATGAATACAGGCTGGCTCCTGAGATGGTTTTGCATATCTATCGTATAATACAGGAATTGCTTATGAATGCAAGCAAATACTGCAAAGGAGAATACGTACGTGTCAGGATTACGGTAAAGAACCGGAAATTCATTCTTTCATATATCGATAACGGTCGTGGATTTAATCCTGAGGACGTCAAGAATAGTGGAATGGGAATAATGAATATCTTTGAGCGTGCAACTTTGATGGGAGGCACTGCTATACTGGAATCTTCTCCCGGCACCGGAACATCATGGATAGTTACAATCCCCTTACCTAAAAACTAAAACTGTAAACAAAGCAATGATCCGTTTGTATGTTATAGAAGACCACCCGGTGATTTTGTCAGGATTAAGGAACATGTTCCGGCCAATCCGTGATGAAATAATGGTCACTGGGAGCGCGGAAAGCGTTGATGAAGCCCTGGAAAAAGCTGAGCCTGGTAACTTTGAAATTATTGTACTTGATCTGTGGCTGTCTGATTCCGGTCCGCTGGATAATATTGCATTGCTGAAAAAAAGATTCCCCGGCAAACCTGTAGTGATCTATACCGCTGAAGAATCGTACCTGTGGCAGAGAAGAATGTATAATGCAGGAGCCGCCGCGTATATCGTTAAAAAAATACGCCGGCCTGAAATGAAAATAATACTTGAAAAAGTGGCTGCAGGTGAAATTGTTTTTACTGACCTGGTCAAGCAAAATCTTAAGCTAAATCTGTTAATCAGCAAACCTCAGTTGCCATTTAAATTAAATGCTCATCAGCAGGAAATCATTGACATGCTTGTCAGGGGGTTTTCCATGCAAAAGATAGCAAAATTGAATGATATCAGTATTTCCACTGTTGAAAAGACGTTTCATCATCTCCGGAAACTTTTTGATGCAAGGAATAACACTCAACTGATTAATATCCTGTCTGAACTCAATAAGCAGAATAATAAAAAAAGTACCTAATTAAGCATCCGGTTTCCGGAAAACATCCCTCACCCGTCAAATTTGAGATCCTCAAAAATTGACATGGTGTTAAAACATGACACCATAAAAAAAACTTTCTTTTCTTTAATTTAAATAATTAAGCTTTTTAAAATCTCATATTTTACGGGTTTCCTCTATTTTATTTTTTATGGGATTCCACTATTGCAGGAACAATTTTTTCATTATATTTTTATTGCCTGGTATTGAATCAGAATTTACAGTTGTTCATTTTATTTAAATTTTTTACCATGAAAACAAAAATTTTTATTCTTTGCTCTTTCCTTGCATATCAATGCTCATCGCTAACCGCACAGCATTCAACCGGATCAGGAATAGCTACTTTTTTAATCCCTTCTTATAATGTTTCAGTACAGGGTTATGTGGAATTCGAGGAAGGATATCCCGGTTCGCTCCCTGACCAGCCATTGGGAAGAAGGGAATTGAATATCCGGACAAAGCCCCACGGCAATTCATTGCTTGAATGCGACGTCACCGTTTGGGTTTTTACACTCGACCGGCGGACCATATTAGGGCCCTATTCCATGAGCTGTGATGATATCCTGAATGTTGGAATTGATGATAATGCATGGGGTGCTCTAGTATACTCGGAATATGAAATTCTGGTGGATGTCTGGATAGGAGATGAGGGCTTCAGGCCGGCACATGATGGAATATCAAAGCCGGCGGCTACTGAATGATCGGTTTTCAGGCCTCAATTGAATTCCTCCTTTCTTCTGTTTCTGAGAATTTAATGTCTTCAAAGCTTCATTTTCAGAAGTAAGGAGGTTTTTTATACCTGCTATCTGGGTAATAGCATATCCACGATCGGCAGAATACTAAGTGATATTAAGATGCAGTATAAATAAAATTTCTATCTTTGCACCCGATAATTTTTAACCCTTAAAAAATCCTATTATGTCAGTTCTTGTTGGTAAAAAAGCCCCATTTTTTGAAGCTGTTGCAGTGGTAAACGGCGGCGATTTTGTGGAAAAATTTTCCCTTGATCAATATATCGGGAAAAAACATGTGATCTTTTTTTTCTATCCGCTCGATTTTACTTTCGTGTGTCCTACAGAGTTGATAGCATTTCAGGATAAAATAGCTGAATTTGAAAAAAGAAATGTGGCAGTCGTAGGATGCTCCACAGATTCCAAATATTCCCATTGGACATGGCTGCGGACCGAAAGGAAAAACGGTGGGATTAAAGGTGTGACCTACCCTATTGTATCTGATCTTTCCAAAACGATTGCTACAAATTATGATGTACTGGCAGGAGAATATATTTACAATGAGGATGGAACCATCGAATTTGACGGTATCGCCCAGGCTTTCCGCGGATTGTTCCTGATCGACAAGCAGGGTATCGTCAGACACCAGGTGGTCAATGACATGCCACTGGGCAGAAGCATTGACGAAGCCCTTCGCATGGTCGATGCACTGCAATTTTATGAAGAAAATGGCGAGGTTTGCCCTGCCGATTGGCATAAAGGCGATAAGGCCATGAAAGAAACAGCAGAAGGTGTTGCCGAATATTTATCACACCATTGATCCAATCCCCGAACTGGATTTTAATCAATTAACAGACAGGCTTCAGGGGTTGTCTAATAAGTTTCTTTTTTTTCTCGCAGATTTCCGCAGATTAATCGCAGATTTTCGCAGAAGGTTGATAACATGAGTTTTAACTTTGCGTGACTCTGCGTAAAACTCAGCGAAACTTAGCGAGAAATAATCCTTTTCATACTTTTTAGACAACCCCACGGGGGGTGAGGCTCACTCAAGTTTTTTGGCGTTATTCCAGAAAACATCCAACTCCTCAAGGCTCATATCCTTTAAAGGTTTATGAAGCTTTTTTGCATTTTCTTCTACGTATTGGAACCGCTTAATAAATTTTTTATTGGTTCGTTCCAAGGCATCCTCAGGATTAACATCGAGAAACCGGGCATAATTGATAATGGAAAACAGAAGGTCGCCGAGTTCATCTTCCATCTTATTATGATCTGCATTATCATGTGCCACCTCATGCAGCTCGTGTAACTCTTCCTTCACTTTTTCCCAAACCTGTTCCTTGTTTTCCCAGTCAAAACCGACACCGCTCGCTTTTTCCTGTATCCTGTAAGCTTTTATTACCGCCGGTAAGGAAGCCGGAACGCCGGAAAGGACGGATTCGTTACCTTTTTCCTTCAACTTGATCTTTTCCCAATTATCTCTGACATTCTTTGCATCTGTAACTTTTACATCTCCGAATATATGTGGATGGCGGTGGATCAACTTTGAAATGATGGTATTAAGGACATCAAGAATATCGAATGCATTGGATTCGGAAGCAATTTTAGAGTAAAAAACCAGATGAAGCATTAAATCCCCCAATTCCTTCCTGATACCCTCCATATCTTTATCAAGAATTGCATCGGACAATTCATATGTTTCTTCAATCGTCAGATAGCGAATGCTCTCAAGGGTTTGTTTCTGATCCCACGGACATTTATCCCTGAGTTCATCCATGATTTCAAGAAGTCTGCGAAAAGCAGCGATTTTTTCTTCCATTCCCGGATTTTTTCGTAAAAATACGCATTTATCTTTTTTGACGTTTAATAATCCAAGACAATGGTTAAATCTAATTTTCACAACACCTAACACCAAATCCACAATAAATAATCTCTTAGTCACCAATTTGCATACTTATAAAACAAATAACCACAATGATCACAACGATTTACACCAAGTTCACAAGGAATATTTTCTTTGTGATCATAGTGATTACCTGCCTGGCCGGCAGGCAGGCATTGTGTTCTTTGTGGTTAAATAAATCAGCATGAAAGGACAAATCGTAATAAATTTGCCGATAGCGAAAGATTAATTCTCCTATGTTTTGAAAGCATTTTTACGTCATAAAATTTTATCAAAAAGTTGTTTGCTTTACGCTATTCTCCTTTATTGTTTCTTCCCCTCTTCAGCCAGGTCGCAATTTGAACACAAACTATTTACTTCCAATATGATGATTGAAGCAAAAATAAATTATGGTTTCTTTTATGCCCAGCATCTTGAACTCCAACTTTTTGATACCCATGTTCCTGCTTTTGAGATAAATATTCACCAGGCTACATACGGAAAACATAAATGGGAAATAGCATTCGGATACCCAATGATCGGCGTAAGCTTCTGGTATTCTTCCCTAAGGAATTCCCCATACCTGGGATCAGCGTATGCCGTTTTTCCATACCTGAATTTTCCCTTGTATCATTATAAGAATTTCAGGTTCAATTTTCGTTTCGGATTGGGTGCAGGTTATCTTACCAAAAAATTCGACCGGCTTACTAATTATAAAAACCTTGCCATCGGATCCCATTTCAATGCAGCAGTGAGCCTGATGCTGGAATTTCGTTACAAACTAAACGGCCGTTTTACCTTTTCCGGAGGGATCAATTTCCAGCACTTTTCCAACGGTTCACTTAAATTACCGAATTACGGTTTAAATATTCCCCTTGTAAATGCCGGAATTGCTTATCGGTTAGTGAGGGAAAACAAATATTTAATTGAACATATATACCCGCCGGTCGAACCCTTCGAGGCAATCTTACGGCACAATATTGAATTCAATATTGGTGGTGCCATTGGGTTAAAAAATATGCAAGCTGTATATGGGGAGAATTTCACGGTATATCATTTATATGAAAATACGTTTTTCCCTGTAAGCCGGAAAAGTCAGGTTGGTTTTGGATTCGATCTTTCGTATGACGGATCTCATGTTAAAATACTGGAATTAACCGGGGATACGGTAAAGAATAAACTTTTGATACTAAGACCAGGTACAAATGCAGCATATGAGCTCCTTATGGGAAAACTCGGTTTTATATTTAACCTGGGATATTACCTGGGAGGAAAAGAAACAAGCAATGGCCCTTTCTATGAGAAACTTTCTGTTCAATATAATTTTGCAAAGAATATTTTTGCCAGTGTGATGCTTAAGGTTCATTTTGGAAGAGCCGACTATATCGGATGGGGATTTGGATACCGGTTCTTAACGTTCTATGGTAAGAAAACAGTTAAATGATATGATGAAAACATTAAAAGCAATAATTTACCTCTTGCCAATCGGTTTAATCGGGCTATCAGGATGTAATAAATCAGGGGATTGCTTTACAAACACCGGCCCAATCATTAAAGAAGAAAGAAGGGTCGGGGATTTTGACAGCATTAATGTGCAGGATTATGTAAATCTTATCCTAAGCCAGGATTCAATAAATAAAGTAGTCGTGGAAGCAGGACAGAACATAATCAGCGGGATCACCACCGAGGTCATCAACAACCAGCTTTTTATAGATAATACACTTAAATGCAATTGGTTAAGGAGCTATTCGAAGCCGATAAACGTGTACATTTCCGTTAAAAATCTTATGAAGATCTATTATCTCTCCTCGGGAAATATAACAAGTACCAATATTCTTAAATCCAATGTTCTAATACTTGATATATGGGGCGGTTGCGGAAGTATCGATCTCGATCTGGGTGTTTATCAGGGATTTTTCCTTTTGCACCTTGGTACTGTCGATATAACGCTCCACGGAAATTGCACTGTCTGCTCGATGTATCAGGGAGATTTTGGTACATTTCAATGCAAGGAAATGAAAACAGATTTTAATTATATCACCAATAAAGGATCCAATGATTGCTACGTTAATGTTAACCGATACCTCAATGCAACGATCGGGTCAATAGGTAATATATATTATACGGGAAACCCTGATTCGGTAACAGTTCACATCAATGGTGCGGGACAACTGATTCACTTTTGATTAATAGGATCTTGCAAAAACAACCCGTTGAACGGATGGTTTCCCTGAATATATACAAATCCCGCTTTCCTTTGGATTATCGAGAGGTATGACCCTGATCGTCGCTTTTGTCTCTTCCTTGATCATTGCTTCCGTTTCAGCAGTCCCATCCCAATGAGCATAAAGAAATCCTCCTTTATCATCCAGGATTTTTTTAAATTCATCATAGGAATCAACCCGGTATGTGCTATTCTCTCTGAATGAAACTGCCTTATCAAACAGGTTTTTCTGGATTTTATCGAGAAGGTGAGATATTTTAGTGTCTAAATCGGTCATAAGGTAAGTTTCTTTTTCCAGCGTATCTCTCCGTGCGACCTCAACCGTTCCCTGTTCGATATCTCTTGGTCCGACTGTGATCCTTACGGGGATGCCCTTAAACTCATATTCCGCAAATTTCCATCCCGGTTTATGGGTATCCCTGTCATCATATTTGACTGTAATTCCTGATTTTCTGATTGCGTTGACAAGTGGGATTACTTTTTCTGTTATTTGTCCTTTTTGTTCTTCACTTTTGAAAACAGGTACGAATACTACCTGGATCGGTGCCAGCCTTGGGGGAATTATCAGTCCGTTATCATCCGAATGAGCCATGATTAACGCCCCCATCAATCGTGTAGAGACACCCCACGATGTAGCCCATACATAGTCAAGTTGATTTTCCTTGTTCAGAAATTTCACATCGAAAGCCTTTGCAAAATTCTGCCCGAGAAAGTGCGAAGTTCCTGTCTGCAATGATTTTCCATCCTGCATTAAGGATTCTATCGCATAGGTTTCAAGGGCGCCTGCAAAACGTTCAGCCGGACTTTTTGTGCCCTTCAATACAGGCACTGCCATCCAGTTTTCAGCAAAATCAGCATAAACATTGAGCATAGTTTCTGCCTCTTTTACCGCTTCTTCCCTGGTAGCATGTGCCGTATGGCCTTCCTGCCACAGGAACTCAGCAGTGCGCAGGAAAAGCCTTGTGCGCATTTCCCAACGAACGACGTTCGCCCATTGATTAATAAGAAGTGGAAGGTCACGGTAAGATTTGATCCAATTTTTATAAGTGTCCCAAATGATCGTTTCCGATGTCGGACGAATGATCAGTTCTTCCTCGAGCTTCGCATCTTCATCTACAATAAGGCCCTTGCCATCCGGTGAATTTTTTAAACGATAGTGGGTAACAACTGCACATTCTTTTGCAAATCCTTCAACATGAGCGGCTTCGCGACTAAAAAATGACTTTGGTATAAAAAGTGGAAAATATGCATTCGAATGCCCCGTATCTTTAAACATTTTATCAAGGACGGCCTGAATTTTTTCCCAGATTGCATAACCATATGGTTTGATTACCATACATCCTCTTACCGCCGAATTTTCGGCAAGTTCCGCTTTTATTACCAGGTCGTTGTACCATTGGGAATAATTTTCAGCTCTCGTAGGAAAATCTTTAGCCATGTCTTATCTATGGTATAATATTTGTTATATTTGAGGTTTCCTTTATGTTGGCAAAAATAATAAATTAATACTGATTTCATCAATTTTAAAACACATTCAAAACACTCCCAAGGAGGCATAACCATGAAAAAATTAGCATTGTTAATTGTCATTTCCGGATTGATCCTGTCAGGTTGTAAAACCCAGCAGAAAGCTACAACTGAAAACAATGACGACGTTTATTATTCCAAACCCAAAGTAACTAAATCTGCGAATAAAGAAACCGGTTCATCCCAGGACCTTTCAGCTCCTAAATATGTCACGCCTCCCGATAGTTCTTCTTCAGTAAAATCAGGTTCTGCCAGTTCCAAAGAAGATAATAGTGATTATTCCTATTCAGCCCGGTTAAAGCGTTTCCATGATCCGGTCAGCCAACTCGGTTACAATGACAATTATTACACCAATACCCCAAATTCCGACAGCGGTTCAGGAAACACAACGGTAAATGTTTATGGTGGGTCAGGCTGGAGTCCTAATTATGGGGACCCTTATTTCTCCATGGGTTGGGGTTTCGGAGGTATGGGCTGGGGTTGGGACTGGGGCTATCCCTATAACTGGTATTATCCATATTACTATTGGGGCCCTCCATGTTATTATTGCGGATTTTATGGATATTGGGGGCATAACTCTTATTGGGATAATGGATTTGGAAATTATTATAATGGCCGGAGATCCAGGCTTTCTTCAACTAATGGCAATGGAAACCGGAATCTGGGAAGTATTGTATCCTCGTCCGTTGCGGATCAAACAAGAAATAATAATGGAGCTCCTTCCGGAAAAAATTCACGGAGTACAATAAATCCTCCTTATTCGCGAACAACAGAAGCTACCCGATCAATTGCCGGCAACAATACCAAAACCGGAACGAATGTCACCCCTTCACAACGGGGAACTGTTAATTCTAACCCTCAACCCATAGTAAAACGCACGCCTGCCGATCAACAACGTTATAATTACAAAAGGAATAACGTACAAAAGAGTTCTCCTTATCCGCGAAATACCAGTAAAACTAATCAGGGACAACGTGCTGTTCCCCGTTATGTCAAACCAGAATACAGCTCTCCTGCACGAGCAGGCCAGGCTCAGACCTATTCTTCTCCTGCATACCGTCAGCCAAAATCCAGCCAGGAATATATCAGTCCGAGAAATCAGGACATGCAAAATTCCGGAAACAACAACGCAAACCGTTCCGGTTCTTCATCTTCAAATAACGTCAGAAGATATGGAAACGGGAATAATACGCGTACTTATTCTCCGCCATCCAATAACAGCAGGGGTACATATATAGGTCCTTCAAGAACCTTCACACCAAGTAATTCTTCCCCATCCAGGACTTATAATTCTTCAGCTCCTTCGCGTTCAGGCGGCGGCAGTTATTCAGCACCTGCAAGGTCCGGAAACAGTGGTGGCGGAAACTCCGGTGGCGGAAACTCCGGTGGCAGTGGTGGCGGCGGTCATAGAAAATAATTGAACCTACAACATTACAACAATAGAAAACTATGAAAAAGATCATTGCTTCAGTCATTTTATTGTCCCTGGTGTCACAAGTTCTGATCTCTCAGACTTCTGCAGATGCTTTACGCTATTCACGCCTTTTTTATAATGGGACTGCACGATTCCAGGGAATGGCCGGCGCATTCGGCGCAGTGGGCGCAGATTTTTCAGTTCTTGCAACGAACCCCGGAGGTATTGGAATGTTTAAGAGCACCGAATTCACCATTACTCCCGACCTATGGGTGGCCAACTCATCTGCAAGCTACAACAATGTTACCTCCAGTGACAATACGGTCAGTTTTGCGTTGGGAAATATCGGTATAGTCTTTACGGTAAATCCTTACAGCAAGGATAAAACCGGAAGCATCCGAAACTTCAATATCGGATTTGGAATGAATCGTGAAAATGATTTCAATACACGGGTCTTTATGAAAGGACCAAACAATCAAAATTCACTGATGACCAATTTTACCAATGTACTGAACAATTATCCCGGCGGAATATCACAGGATATGATTAATACCATCTATCCATTTGATATCGGTCCCGCTTATGATGCCAATCTGATTTATTATGACGCGCAAAAAAAACAATACCTGTCCGATGCTCCGAATGGTGGCGTTAATCAACAAGAAACAGTTTCAACTTCCGGATCCATCAATGAGTTTGATGTTTCCATAGGCGGGAATTATAATGACAAACTCTATTTTGGTGCCACCATAGGAATCCCTGTGATCAAGTATTATGAAAGATCCAGCTATATAGAAACCCGCGTAGATACCGCCATTCACCATTTCCGTTCCTTGAAATATGATCAGTATCTGCAGACAGATGGAACGGGGATCAACCTGAAAGTGGGGGTGATATACAGACCTGTCACATGGATCCGTATCGGCGTTGCCATTCACACACCTACCTATTTCGGAAATATGAAGGACAAGTGGAATAGCAACATGTCTTCGGAATTTTATGATTCGACCCGATGGAATTCATCAATAGGCTCACCCCTTGGGGAATATAATTACGAGATGACAACTCCATTCCGGGCCATCGGGAGTCTTGCCTTTACAATCGGACACTTTGGATTGATCAGCGCCGAATATGAATATGTAAATTACAATCAGGCCCGGTTTTATTCCGGGGACACATCAAGCTTCACAGATGTCAACAGTCAAATAAAAAGTTCTTACACTTCTCCTGTTAATGTCAGGGTTGGAACGGAATGGAGAATACAAAATCTCAGGTTAAGAGCTGGTTTTGGCTATTATGGCAGTCCTTATAAATCAGGTATAAACAACCATGAACAATATGTAATTTCAGGTGGTCTTGGTTACAGGGCAAAACATTATTTTGTCGATGCCGGATATTCCTGGTCACAAATGAAAGAGGACTATTATCTATATGATCCCAATCTTGTCAACCCTTCCCATAATACATGGAATAATAATAGTATATCTCTTACCCTTGGGATTAGACTCTAAGGATTGTATCGCTGAACTCTTTTTAATCCGGCCTTGGCTTTTTGGCTAAGGC
>CAIYUC010000206.1 GCA_903929315.1 uncultured Bacteroidales bacterium | reverse complement strand
TGGTTCAGATAACAGTATCCGGATACTTGACTGCATGATTGATTTCATTATAAAAGAAAATCCCTTAGCATTTATTGATAAGGGACAGTTTTCCATCGGCAGAAAAGCCTATTTTCCCGGGTTATTCATAAAGTTGTATATCTATGGATATTTTAATGGGATCAATAGTAGCAGAAAGTTGGAAAGGGAAGCACAAAGAAACATTGAGGTTATATGGCTATTAGGGGCCCTGAAACCAGATTTCAAAACAATAGCAGATTACAGAAAAGATAACGGGGGTAAAATTGAACAGGTCTTACGGCAATTTATGGCTTTTCTGAGGAATGAGGGATATATAACAGGCCAGACGGTAAGTCTTGATGGGACCAAGGTTCGCGCTAATGCAGGCCGGGCAGTTAAAATAGAAGGACTTGATGGTAAACTTCAAAACTTAAAAACCCAACTCAAGGAATATTTTGACGAATTGAATCATAACGACGAAGAAGATAATTTTAAAAACTCCGGGGAAAGAGAAGAGTTATTGAATAGAATAAAAGAGTTAGAGGATAAGATCCAATCCCTCGATAAAGATAAAGACTTTCTGGTAGCGAATAACCTAAAGCAATATAGTCCGACTGACCCCCAATGTAGGATTATGAAAGGATGGGAAGGAAAACATTTTAGTTATAATGTTCAAGCCACCGTTGATGAGATCACTACCTGGCACGCGTCAGAGACGCGCGCCAGCCTTTTGCTATCATTCATCATTTTTGAATTTGAAGATCAATGACAGCGACATTAAATTATTGTACTCCCCTTTTTCAAAAAGGATATGCCTGTAACCCGGCGGATAATTACCATTCTTCACATCCCGGATGGAAATCAATGAATATCCTAACCTGAAATTGAGCCTGAGCTGGTTGATGATTTCATAATTGATCCCAAGGATTGCACCCAGTGTGACAGGTCTCAGCTTCACGGTATTCTGCACCACAAGTCCGTATGATTCTTCATAATCTCCGATACTGATATCGACGGCAAGGCCGGTTTCCAAAGAAACTTTCTTAGCGAGGTTATATTGGAAAAGCACGGGAATCTCCAGGTAATGCAATCGCATCAGAAATGTTTCAGGCGACAAAGAATCGCCATTTCTGCGGCTGCCTTTCTGAATGTATTCTATTTCAAACTGGAAAGAAGAATGAGGTGAAATTCTCAGGCTGACAAAGGCCCCGGCCAGAAAGCCGAATTTATGGTACCCATCATAAGTATCTCCGTCGACCTGGCTCACAATCCCGCCTGCAAGCAAGCCGGCATTGAACGGCTGGGTAAACGCAGAAAATGAACATATGAAAAGAACCATCAGGGAGAAAAATCTAACCTTCATTTTTCACTTTTTTTGTAAAAATACAACAATTACTTTTCAATAGACCGGATTTCGCTGTCATCATCCGGTTCGGCGCCAAACCAGACCACCATATATCCTTGATTATAACCAACTCCCATTGCCTTCCAATCCAAACTTCTCCATTCTCGACTATTGATTATCACGCTGTTATGCTCCAGACTTTCTTTCCATTTCAGTAAGGCTTTTGTGGCGAATGCTTTGGGGTCGAGGGGCTCATTTGTCCAGTAGGCTATTTCGTATGCCACACCCGGATAATTCGTCAACTCCCTTGCCTTATTCCACATGCATTCAGCTCTTTTATGATCTCCGGTATAGCAGCAGGGTGACCAGGTCCCTTTGGAGGACCAGCTATGGAGATTGCATCTTCCGGAGGCAGCGCTATTTTCCGCGAGATCCCATACATGCATTTGAGCCACATACGTGAGAGATACGGAAAGTGGAACCGGCATTAATCCTTTTTCAGCACGATATTCATTGATTTGTTCATAGATTTCCCATTCTTCCAATGAAACATGGATTTCCGGCAGCACTTTCATGCCTCTTGCAGAAGGTTGTGAATTCCCTGATAAAGGAAAGGAACTTACTATCACAAAAAGTATCTGAATATGAATGATAGATCTCTTGAACATTGTCACTTCATCAATGATCACATTCGAATAATAACTTTGTTTGGGAAGGAAAATTGTATTTCAGTCGGCAGTCGGCAGTCAATAAGTTTCAATTCTCAATACTCGATATCAAAACTGGTGAAGAGGTGAATTTTTTTATTGTTGAAGGGTGAGTTTATAAGTTACACTCAATGGTTATCGGGGAATTCGTAATCCGTAATTTATTTATTACGCTCCGTCGTAAAGATCACCAATTGCTCGAGGGCAGTTTTGTAATTGCTTTCAGAAAAATCATTCAGGATTTGAAGCGCTTTTTGCCGGTACTCCAGCATCTTATCTTTTGTATAACGGATTCCTCCTGTTTTGTTGACTTTATCGATAAGTTCAGACACTTTGCCTGCATCGCTGTTATGATTTTTAACTGTATTGATGATAGTGCGCTTTTCCGTAAGGGAAGTATTGTTCAGGGTAAAGATCAGCGGTAGTGTCATTTTCCTGTCTTTGATATCGGTACCATTGGGTTTGCCGGTCAGATTAAGAAATTCGTAATCGAATAAGTCATCTTTGATCTGGAAGGCGATCCCGGTATATTCGCCGAACAACCTCATTTTCTCAATGGTTGCGGGTTCGGAACCTGCAGACGCGGCGCCGCATGCACAACAGGAAGCGATCAGTGAAGCTGTTTTTTTCCGAATGATAGTAAAATAAATATCTTCTTTAATGTCAAGTCGGCGTGCTTTCTCGATCTGCATCAGTTCCCCTTCGCTCATCTCCCTTGCTGCATTGGAGACGATCTTCAGGAGGTTAGCTTCATCGCTTTCCAGGGCAAGCAAAAGGCCTTTCGACAGCAGGTAGTCTCCCACCAGTACTGCGATCTTATTTTTCCAAAGCGCATTAATGGAAAAAAAACCTCTTCTAAGGTTCGAATCATCTACCACATCATCATGCACGAGCGTGGCAGTATGCAGCAGTTCGATCAATGAAGCAGCCCGGTAAGTACTATCATTAATATTCCCGCACAATCCCGCGGTAAGAAAAACAAACATCGGGCGCATCTGTTTCCCTTTCCGTTTAATAATATAGTGAGTGATCTTGTCCAGCAAAGGGACGGAACTTTTCATGGAACTCCTGAACTTCTTCTCAAAGATCTCAAGGTGTTCGTGGATAGGTTCTCTTATTTCCTGCAAGGAAGTCATCGGAATAGTTGGGATTGCAAAAATAATCAAATTTTCAAACAGTTATCGGCTGGAGGTAACCAGAAATTTCGGAATTTTGCAGTCCCAAATACGGATTATGGCAGGATTTCTCTTTCATGATGTGATCTTCGGACCCGTGCGCAGCCGTCGGTTAGGATTGTCACTTGGTGTCAATCTATTACCCGCTCATTCCAAATATTGTTCATTTAACTGTATTTATTGCGAATGTGGATGGACTCCGGAAAATCTTAGTGAAAAACCTGAATTTCCTTCGCGGGAAATTGTCAGTCAATACCTGGAGCAGCGTTTGCAGGAGCTTACCCGGGAGAATTATTTGCCCCAGGCTATTACCTTTGCCGGTAATGGAGAACCAACCCTGCATCCTGAATTTCCCGGGATTGTCGCCGACACCCTGGCATTGCGGGACCGGTACGCGCCGGAAACAGAAGTGGCTGTTCTTTCAAATGGCTCGATGGTTCATGATCCGCGGGTTTTCAATGCATTGATCCGGTTAGATACCAATATACAAAAACTGGATGCGGGGTTTGAGAAGCTTTTTCTCCTGATAAATAACCCGGCATTTCCTATCCGGTTCTCAGAATTGACCGCAAACCTTAAAAAATTCAACGGACAGGTCATCATTCAAAGTATGTTCCTGAGAGGACACCATAACGGGCAATGGATCGATAATACCTTGGAGGAAGACGTTCAGGCATGGCTGCACCAAATCAAGGAAATAAATCCTAAACTGGTAATGATCTATCCTATCTCACGGGCCACCCCCACGGGAACACTTGGAAAAATCCCTATTTTTGAGTTGGAGAAAATTGGAGTGCAAGTTAAAAAGCTTGGTATTGAAGTGAAAGTTTATAAGTAATCTGCTGACAAGGCATAAGGCATAAGGCACAAGGCAATAGTAATTAGAAATAAAGGATGAATAAATAAGCCTGTTGCCTTATGCCTTGTGCCTATAAAACGAAATGCTGAATTATCAACCAAAAATAATCCTCGCCTTTGGCGAAACGATCAGCGGGAACAATGAGATCCTTAACTGGCTGTTAAAAAACGGTTATGGAGAGCTTGCGGCTTTATCCTATTCCATCAGGGGAAGCCAGGAAGCTTTCACCTGGTTGATGAACAATGGATATACCCATTTTGCAGCGCTTGACAGTGCTATTGATAATGATGTAAAGGCCTATAAATGGCTCAAAGAGCATCAATATCCATTTCTTATCATCTTTGCCGATGCCTGCCACGGCAATAAAGAAGCGATGGACTTCATGGTACGGAAAAATCTCACCGGGATGCTCCGGGTTACACAAAAGATCCGGGAATTTCGTGATAACCAGATCTACGATTATCACAAGATGCATTTCTGAAATTGCTTATCCGCACCTGGAGTATCCGCAACTCTTGCAGACAAGGCAACCTTCCTGGTAGATAAGTCCGTCTGTATCCTTGCATTTAGGACAAACATGCTCGGCGGCTTTTGTTCCATCCGGGATAAATTTTTTCAATGCCCGTTCTACGCCATTTTTCCAGGTATTGATCGAATCAACCTCAAAATGAAGTTTAGCGATAATATTTACCACAAACGGCAAGGGCATACCATGTCGAAGTATGCCGGAGATCAGTTTGGCATAGTTCCAGTATTCTTTATTAAATGATCTGGACAGCCCCTCAATGGTGATTTTATATCCCTGCCGGTCTTCAAATTGATAATCATAGCGTGAATTCACATTATCAGGCCGGGTTTTAATGATCCATCCTTTCTGGACCCATGCCGGGATCCAGAAGTCATCGGCCTTACCGGTAAAGATCTCGTAGGGCCGTCCATCCAATAATCCGACAACCGCAATCCATTTTTCATAATCATTCTGGAACCTTACTATTTCCGATTCCAATTTTTCAGGCCGGTGGGGAGCTTTTGTTTCCCTGAATTCTTCTTCTTCTTCTGTTGCGTCTTTCTTTTCTCTATTGACCAGCACGCCGGAACGGCTTCCTTCGCGGTAAACCGTCATTCCCTTGCAACCTGCTTTCCAGGCTGTTTCATATATTTTCCCGATCATTTCTTCCTCTATGTCGGTCGGGACATTCACGGTTACGCTTATGGAATGGTCGACCCATTTCTGAACTGCACCCTGCATCGTAACTTTTGCCACCCAATCGATATCGTTGGCGGTGGCTTTATAATAAGGTGATTGTTTGATGATCTCTTTCAACTCAGTTTCGTCCATATGTGAAACTTCTTCCTCATCATAACCATTTATTTCCAGCCAGGTGACGAATTTATGATGAAATACATTGTATTCTTCCCATGTATCACCGACTTCATCGGTAAAAGAGATCCGTGCATGCTTGTCATTGGGATTTACTTTCCTTCTCCGTTTGTAATTGACCGCGAAAACCGGTTCCAGTCCTGAGGTAGTTTGTGAAAGAATACTTACAGAACCTGTAGGAGCGATGGTAAGCAAAGCGATATTCCGCCGGCCATATTTCACCATATCTTCGTAAACATCAGGTGCACCGTCTTTCAAGCGCAGTATGAAGGGGTTGTTTTTCTCTCTTTCGGGATCATAAATAATAAAAGGGCCTCTCTCCCTGGCCATAGTTACTGAGGAACGGTAGGCTTCGATAGCAAGTATCTTGTGTACTTCCACGGAAAAATCAGTGGCTTCTTCAGAGCCGTAACGTGTACCAAGCGCTGCCAGCATATCTCCTTCAGCTGTGATACCAAATCCTGTACGCCGGCCCTGGATGGCTTTTTTCTTGATATTCAGCCAGAGGTTTCTTTCTCTTGCTTTGATATCGTTGTCTTCAGGATCCGAATCAATCTTTTGAATGATCTTATCAATTTTTTCAAGTTCAAGATCGATGATGTCATCCATTATTCTTTGTGCTTTGTGCACATATTCAATGAACAGCTCCGAATCGAAGCTTGCTTCTTTGGTAAAAGGCCTGTCCACAAAACTATACAGGTTTATGGCTAACAAGCGGCAGCTATCATAGGTACAAAGTGGTATTTCGCCGCATGGATTGGTTGAGATGGTACGAAAACCGAGATCTGCATAGCAATCCGGTACTGATTCCCGGATGATGGTATCCCAGAATAAAATCCCCGGTTCGGCCGATTTCCATGCATTATGAATAATGGTTTTCCAGAGATCTCTTGCCTGGATCTGTCGTGTGAATTTCGGATTCGGTGAATCGACGGGGAATTGCTGGATAAAATCACCGTCCTCAATGGATGCTTTCATAAAATCATCGGTAATCTTTACCGATATATTAGCGCCGGTCACTTTCCCGGTTTCCAGCTTGGCGTCAATAAAATGTTCTGCATCCGGATGTTTGACGGAGATACTCAGCATCAATGCTCCCCGTCTGCCTTCCTGGGCCACTTCACGGGTGGAGTTCGAATACCTTTCCATGAAAGGAACAATCCCCGTGGAGGTCAGGGCACTGTTTTTCACCACACTGTTCTTTGGACGTATATGCGACAGGTCATGCCCCACACCTCCCCTTCTTTTCATAAGCTGTACCTGTTCTTCATCGGTTTTCATGATCGCGCCGTAAGAATCGCTGGAACCTTCGTTGCCGATCACAAAACAATTGGACAAAGAACCTATCTGGAAATCATTGCCGATACCGGCCATCGGACTTCCCTGCGGGATCACATATTTAAAGTCTTTTATAAGCGCTAGTATTTCTTCTTCGCTCATCGGGTTCGGATACTTATTTTCAATACGCGCAATTTCTTTTGCGATCCTCTGATGCATATCATCAGGCGTCAGTTCATAAAGCTGACATTTAGCATTTTTTAAAGCATACTTATTGACAAAAACATTTGCTGCAAGACTGTCGCCTTTGAAATATTCGGTTGTTTTTTCAGTTGCTTCTGCCGTAGAATACGTCTTACGCTCTTCGATTTTCTGTTCTGGCTGAATAGGTTTCTTCTTTTCTTTAATCTGATCTTTCATTTCCAAATCTCCTGTCAAAATTTTCGGACGAATTCTCTTTGATAATACTTCATCGTAATAATCTGATTTCTTTTCCTGGTCAATACTGACGACGGGATTATTTTCCATGCTCAACGATATTTATACTGAATAATTATTTATTCCACTGGTTTTGAAAAAGGTTGTGTAAAAGGAAAAGGAACTTTTTCCTCTATGCAAGATACGACAAGAATGCCTTGCGGTGCAAATATTTTATTAACAAAGGGAGAGAAAAAAAATGTAATTATTTGAACCAAACAAAAATAAGGTCTTAAAAATCCATTTTATGCCTTCCAGATCATTTTCTTGCCAAATCCTAAGCGATTGTCCGTCATCTTGATAAAATCGGGCGTTAATCCCCAAAGGTGCAACCTGGAAAACCGTGCAATGGGGAAAACTTTCAGGTAAGCATTTTTCGCATTTTTTAATTCTTCCCCTTTTAAATTTGTTAAGTTTCCTGAAAATTGAATACCACGGATCTTCCCCACCATTTTTGTTTCCAAAGCAATCGCTCCCGAAACATAGTAATCATTATTCTTCATCACTTCCCGGATATGCCTTGTCCTCGGATCAGAAGTAAAAATGAACCGGTTTTGATCATGAAGGTAAACATAAAAGCATGTGGCACACCAGGAACCGTTTTCAGTTGACACCGCCAGAGTAAGAATATGGTGTTCACTGATAAAATTGAAAATTCGTTCCGGAACCGGGCTCATCTTTTTTTAGAAATCAAGGCTTAATGACAGATAGAATACTGGTTTGTGAATTTTCCCGTCTTCCACTCCCCATGCAAGATCGCCCCGGATAAAGTATCCCAGAAGTCGTGTTCTGAGGCCACCGCCAAATCCTTCCACAATGGGATCTTTCTGTATTTCCACTTTAATGTACAAGGGTTTTACAGAAATATAATGATAGAATAGCTGGTTATCTTTGGAATAAGGGTTCCAGCCTGTCCAGGCTGTACCGGCATCTCCAAAAGCAATCACCTGGAAATTTTTAAGAAAATCAGACCTTACAGGCTGATTAAAAAAGTACCGGAAAACCGGTAACCGGATTTCAGTATTGATCACCGCGAAACTATTTCCATTACGTATATTCTGATCAAATCCACGCATATTGGTAGCAAGGGTTTGAAAAGCATAGTTTTGATCCTGAGCTACTGGTGTGTTCTGGTTAAACGTCGGGAATAACCAGTTATCAACACCTCCCATGTAATAAATCAGTTTACTCTGTCCAAAGGAGGTGCTGGCAGCAAAACGAAGCGCCAGGATCATCGTCCGGTGGATCTTTTCATAATGACGCACATCCATCCCCAGAACCACCATATTATTCTTGTCAGCGCTTATCAATTGATAATATTCTCCAAACAATTTATACCGGGTTCCGTAATAAAGATTCAACCCGACATCCCGTGTATTGTCATAGGTCAGTTCCCCTTTCAGGCTGCCCCAATAATTATTGACATCGGGTTGCATCAGATTAGGCTGGTCGATCGAAAGATAAATGGCATGGTCATATCTTATGGAAGCGGTTCCTTTCAGATTTAATACAGGATTGAAGGGCCAGGTAGCGATATAATAAAGTTCATTGATCCGGTGCCGGATATAGGAATATGTTCCTTCTTCCTCTATCGTTTGCCGATGAAAAATGAGTTGGTGATCCAGTCTCTTGCGCATGTTGGAATAGCTGATAAGATATTCATTGTTGACCAGGTTGAAGTTTAGCCTGACGCCACCGGTAATATGGTAATCTTCCATTAAATCCGTAACCCCGACCATGAACAAGGCATTGAAACCCGGGTTGATAAAGATCGGTTGCCTGTCACCGGTAAAAGGTTGATAAGCAGAATTCAGGTAATTGAAATCAAATTGTGTGACCAGTTGATCAATGGAATATTCAACATTATAATTTCGCTGTTTTGCATTTTTGTAACGGTTGATCGTATCCTTCAGAGAAGCGTTCAAGGGCATCCTGAATTTACCCTTCGATGTTGTGTCGGTACCGGAAGCCGCAGCAGAAATCTGACCTTTTGGAAGGAACCCGTGTGAAGCGGTATCAGTTATGTGAATTTCATTTATTACCTCGCTTAACTTCACCGTTGAAAAATGTTTCTTTCTCTGTTGTTTGATTTGTTCAGGCGGATTCAGCAAACTATCCGGGTGAACGGACGGGTTCTTTAATTCCAGTTGTTTCAGGACCTGCCTGCCATAATAAGTGGGCATTGGTTGCACCGGAACTATATGGTCAGGAAGTAAAAGGTCATTGACATACATCTCGTATTTATTATTATAAAACAGGATTTCTCCGGTTTTAGCGCCTTTGAAACTGATGTCCTGCTCAAGAATATTCCTCGGGTAATTTGTCACCGGGTAGGAAGTCGTGAAAAACCGGTAATGTTTTGTCGTGTCAATGTATGTTATTGCGCTGTCGAAACGGGCAATATACCGGTTATAGATCCCATTCTGATCACTCAGGTAAGTGAAGTAATTGTCTGAATAAGGCATGGGTTGTATTTCATTGGCCAACGGGGTATTCGTGACCCGTCGCAGGACATTTTGTTTCCCTGCATAATTATAGACGAAAAGATCATTTGTAAAGCGAAGTTTTGTAATATCCGCAGGCGCATCAAAACGGATCGTATCATTATCGCGGTTGGAGCTGAAAATAATTTGTGTGGAATGATTGATAAACCGTGGATTCAGGTCATTATAAACGTCTTTTGTGATCTGTTCATACGACCTGGCCGCAATATTGTAAACAAAAATATCGGATTGTCCTTTTTGAACGGCAGAGAATACCAGTAGGTCGCCTCTGTCAGAATAGGAAAAATCGAGAATTTTCTGGAAGCTGTAAAGGATCTGTTTTTCGAAATGCTTATCTTCAGGGGTGTACAAATAAAGATAATCTTCTCCTTTTCGTTCGGTGATGATTGCCAATACTTTCCCTGAAGGTTGCCACGACAAAATGGGGTAGGAATAGTCAGGTTTTTCAGCCAGACGGTATCCCCCCCGATATATTCTTTTCTTCTTTTTATTTTCGAGATCAACGATGAAAATTTTATAGATACCGAGTTCATGTGTACAATAGGCCACGTATTCTCCGTCAGGACTGATCTTAAGTTGATTATATACTCTTTCCTGTTTGGGTTTTTTAACGAGGACAGTGCCCTGGGGGTTGATCCTTGAACTCTCTTCTTCAGTGTAAATTCCTTTGTAGAATGCGAGCCATTCTTCGATCAGGCTTTTATAAGAAACTCCAATCGTATAGAGAAATCCTTTTTCCACGTTACGGCTTAACCGCGCCATATATACAATATTGGGAATAGCGGATTCGCCATATTTCAAAGCAATATAATTCCATAGTGAATGTCCTGCATAAGCAGCTTCCAGCCCTGTGAGTTTGCTAAACTTGTTGTACCTGCCGCTCAATATCGCATCCCGCACTAAATTATCAATTTCCGGATTCCACTTTTCTGAGATATAAGAGATCAATCCATTCATATACCACTCGGGTAGGTTGAAAATTGCATTGTTTTTTATCTGCGCTCCAATCCCTGTCCCATAGATCATCTCATTCAGGATGACCATAGCAATTCCTGACCTGATCTGTTGCTCGAGGTGATCATATTGTCCGTCAAAATACAAAAGGACTTTCCCGCCGATGATGCGCGTTACACCTCCTGTATTATAACTGTCCCAATCACCTGCCAGACCGATATTGCTTTGTTTAAGATCCGACAGGTTGTTAAAAATGATAAATTGAATTTTTTCTTCGATGTTCGATTGAAGGGCAAGTTCAATCTCTTTTATGTGCTTGTCGGCATATTCTGCGGTGTAAATTGCCAATTCTTTTCCGTTAAGATAGAAGTAAGTGTCAAATTTTTCGAACCGGTAAAATGTCCAGAAGAAATCTTTGTATTGCACACGACTTTTCCCGAAGGTCAGCTGTGAACCATTATAAAATTGTGCCCGGGAATTCTGGATCCAAAGAATAAACAGGAATGCAATAGTGAAAGCCGCCTTTATAAAATGGCTGGATATTTTATAAAATCCGGCATTAACCATAGGATTAGAGCCAATTAGACAGAAAAAAACCGAAACGCTAAATTAAGATTATTTTAAATGCCTGAATCACTAATTTGCATTTTCATAACTTTGCGCACTTCCGGAAATATACTGCATCTTAATGAAAATGCGAAGCAATTTTCTTTTAGATGCGGTAATCCCGAGAGGAACAGAAGCTAAGAATTCGCAAACCTGTTCCGATTCGGGATAAAAGGTTCTATTAATACTGCAACGATGATAACGATACGAAAATTTGTGTTTAATACTTTTATGGTTAATACCTATATCCTGTATGATGAGACGAATGAATGCATAATCATTGATGCGGCTTGTGTGGAAGAATCTGAGCAAAAACAATTGAGCGACTTTTTTGTTAATAACAAGCTGAAGCTCACGAGGAATATTAATACTCATTGCCATATTGACCATGTGCTTGGCCATGATTTTATCGCTTCCAATTATGGCATTTTCCCCGAATACCATCAGGCAAGCAACCCGTTTTTTGTGACACTCAGAGAAACCGCAGTTAACTTTGGATACAGGATTGACAGAATCCCATCAGCAAAGGGATATCTTCATGACGGAGATCTTATAAAGTTTGGAAATTCTGAGCTGAAAGTGATTTATACCCCCGGTCATGCTGATGGCAGCGTTTGTTTTTACCAGCAGGATCAAGGATTCGTAATAACCGGGGATGTCCTTTTCAGAGAAAGTATCGGGAGGACAGACCTTCCTACCGGAAATTACAATATCCTGATGAAAAGCATAAAAGAAAAATTGTTCACGCTTCCTGACGATGTCGTCGTCTATCCCGGCCATGGCCCGGAAACGACGATCGGTTATGAGAAGTTGAATAATCCGTTTATTCAATAACGATGCCTCCGGATCAATGAAGAAAAACATACATAAGGTATTGATCATTCGTTTCAGTTCCATTGGGGATATTGTTCTCACAACTCCTGTAATCCGTTGTCTGAAGAAACAAATCCCGGGGATCGAAATTCATTATCTCATTAAAAAGCAATATCATGAGATCATAAGCACAAATCCATATATTTCAAAATTCTGGCTTTTCGATGATAATTTTCACGAACTCATCCCAAAACTTAAGTCTGAAAACTTTGATTTTATTATCGATCTTCACAAGAACTTTCGTTCTGTGTATGTGAGATTCCGGCTGAAAAGACCAGCTTCTTCCTTCCCTAAATTAAATCTCAGGAAATGGCTTATCGTCAACTTAAAGATCAACATACTTCCCAAAATTCATCTTGCCGACAGGTATTTCAAAGCATTGAAGCCTTTGGGTATATCCAATGATGAAAAAGGGCTTGATTATTTTATTCCCGGGGAGGAGGAAATCGATCTTTCATCTCTTCCGGTGGCTTTCCGAAGTGGCTATATTGCATTCGTCATCGGGGGAAAACATTCCACAAAGATCTTACCCGATGATAAAGTTGCAATCCTATGTAAAAACCTGGGTCATCCTGTCATTCTGTTAGGAGGAAAAGAAGACCGGGAACGAGGCGATAAAATCATCCGTCAGACGGATGATAAGGTTTTCAATGCCTGCGGAACTTTTTCGATCAGTCAATCTGCATCTTTAGTGCGACAGGCTGATGAAATTATCACGAATGATACCGGTTTTATGCATATCGCCGCTGCATTTAAAAAACCTGTTCTTTCGATTTGGGGAAATACAATTCCCGGGTTTGGTATGTACCCTTATCTGCCGTTGGAATACAGGGAAAGGTCCTCTATTTTTGAGGTCATGGATCTGTCCTGTCGTCCTTGCAGCAAGATCGGGTTTTCAGCATGTCCCAAAAAGCACTTTAAATGTATGATGGACCAGGATCTGGAAGCCATCATCAAAGCAGGGAAAGAAAGATTAATTCAATGATCTTCGTCGACACACATACACACCTTTACCTGAAAGAGTTTCACGAGGACTGTGAAAAGGTCATTCAGACGGCCCGTGACAAGGGTGTAACATATTTTTTTCTGCCCAATATCGACAGTGAATATATGATGGCGATGCTTTGGCTTTGTATTTCTCACCCTCGTCATATTTTTCCGATGATGGGGCTTCATCCTACCTCAGTCAGGGAAAATTATGAAGAAGAATTAGAGATTGTAACCAACATGCTTGCAGAACCGGAGTTGAAATTTTGGGGTATTGGTGAAATCGGTATCGATCTCTATTGGGACAGGATCTTTGAGCGTCAGCAAATCTCAGCTTTCAGCTATCAGCTTGACCTGGCGGCCAGGTATGATCTTCCTGCAATTATCCACACAAGAAACTCCTTTGACATCGCAATTAAAATCATTGAGAAAAAAAATAATCCGTTATTAAAGGGTATTTTCCATTGTTTCGGGGGATCGGCTAAGCAGGCTGAAAAAGCCATTGCTCTGGGGTTTAAGCTCGGAATAGGAGGTATCATTACCTATAAGAATTCCGGACTTCAGAAGGTGGTCGAAATGACCGGATTGGAGCATCTTGTGCTGGAAACGGATTCTCCGTATTTACCTCCTGTTCCCCATCGCGGGGAGAGGAATGAACCCGCCTACCTTCCGCTTATTGCAGCAAAGATTGCTGAAATTAAAAAGATATCAATTGAGGAAGTGGCAGATGTTACTACGAGCACAGCGTTATCGTTATTCAATGTTAAGTCTTAAATGCAAGCAGATGCTGGATACTGGATGCTCGATACTGGATGTTCGAAATTCAAGTCCCAATTCCCACACTCACACATCGGGTATCCAGCATCCAGCATCGAGTATCTCTTTCATCATGTTGCCTATAAAAAAGAACCAATTATGATCGAGCAAATTTCTATCCTTGTAATCTATACCGGCGGCACTATCGGAATGATGCAGGATAAAGTGACGGGCGCTTTGAAACCCTTTGATTTCTCTGATGTTTATAATGATATGCCGATCCTGAAGAATTTCAATTTCAGGATTGATGTGCATACACTGACACCGCTACTGGATTCCTCCAATATGCATCCTTCATTCTGGATCTCTTTGGCAAAACTTATTGAAGAAAACTATGAGAACTATGAAGGATTTGTCGTATTGCATGGAACTGATACCATGGCTTACACAGCATCGGCATTAAGCTTCATGCTGGAGAACCTCAATAAGCCGGTTATCTTCACAGGTTCTCAACTTCCAATGGGGGTCATCCGGACTGACGGCCGTGAGAATTTCATCAATTCTATTGAGATCGCGGCAGCCCTGGAGGAGGAGACATCCGTTGTACCGGAAGTTGCCATATGCTTTGAAAATAAGCTTTATCGCGGTAATCGTACAAGCAAGTTCAATGCTGAGCATTTCGGAGCATTTCTATCAGGTAATTATCCGCCACTGGCTGAGATCGGTATCCGGATAAAATACCAGAAAGATTTTATCCTGAAGCCCAATTTCAGAAAGCTGAAGGTCCACAAAGAGCTTGACAGCAATATCGGTATTTTAAAGCTCTTTCCCGGCATCAGCGAACATGTGATCCAATGCCTTTTAAATATTCATGGATTGAAAGCTGTTATCCTGGAAACCTTTGGGGCTGGTAATGCACCGACAACCAAATGGTTCCTGGATAAACTCAAATCTGCCATCGATAAGGGAATCATCCTGTTTAATGTTACCCAGTGTAGCAGCGGAACGGTGGAGATGGGAAAATACGAAACGAGTGCGGAGCTCAGCAGGATAGGTGTTATCGGAGGTTATGACATCACAACCGAATCGGCGGTCACAAAGCTTATGTATCTGCTGGGCCTTGGTCTCCCAAGGGAAGAGGTCATACAGCTTTTACAGACTCCATTGCGGGGAGAGATGACGATAGGATAATTCCTGAAGATTTACTAATTTTGTGGCCTTATTCGAGACGCGAAAAGTGAAGAGCGAAAAAAGAAAAGTGAAAAATGAAGATTGAAGCATGGAGATGAAGATCAAATAAAAAATTATTCTTCATTGCTCATTCTTCATTGTTCATTGACTTTGGAGAGGTGTCCGAGTTGGTCTAAGGAGCACGCCTGGAGAGCGTGTAATCGCCAAAAGCGGTTCATGGGTTCGAATCCCATTCTCTCCGCAACAAAAAAACCGCCGCAACGCGGTTTTTTATTTTTGAGAAAAATCGAAAACTTGTTTTCTGATTTTTTGAGAAAATAAAAAAAAAGCACGTAGTGCGAGGTTTTTTAATTGCAGGTCCCCTTTCAAGGGATCATGAGCGAAGCGAATACTCCCATATTTATTTCCTTGTTTTGAGAAAACTCGAAAACTTCTTCACCACGGAGACACGGAGACACAGAAAAATAATCTATTGTTATTTTCCTCCTTTTTACTCTGTCACTTTGTTACTTTGTTACTTTGTGACTTTCCCTTCTACCCTCATTGATCCTCATTGTCATATAGAGAGTCTACTGGCATTTTATCTATTTTCTTCAACAACAGCTTTGCCGGCCCCCTGAGCTCAACGGAAGGGACCAGTTTTTCAAAATCCTCCTGTGTGATCTGTCCTTTCTTCAGCATCTTTTCCGATAATAGCTTATAGAAACCCGACATTGATTCCCGCAGGTGACCATTTTCATCGAATAAGTATTTGAACCATTTGGGTTGTGGAATGACCGAAGCGAGAAAAATGGATTCCGCCAAAGTGAGTTTTGAAGCATCTTTATTAAAATAGAAGCGGGCCGCTTCATTTGCCCCATAAACCAACGGGCCCCATTCGATAATGTTAAGATAAACCTCATACATGCGATCTTTGGTGGATAAGCCCTGGTTCTCTATTAGCCAGACAAGAAGCGCTTCCTCCACTTTCCGGGCAATGGTCTTGTTGTGTTGGAGAAAGACGTTCTTGACCAGTTGCATCGTAATCGTACTTCCTCCCCTGACGAATCTTCTTTCTTTAATATTTGTGATGATGGAGGCTCTGAAAGCATCTTCCGTGAATCCACGGTGCTGGTAGAACCCCCCATCCTCTGAATTGAGAATAGATGCTTGTAGAAAGGGGGAGATATGCTCAAGCATCCGGAAATTGGGATTTTCAGGCCCGACCATGAAAGTGCGTATTGGTTCGCCTTTTTCATAAGCAGTATATAAAAAAGGTTCGTTTATCTTGGTCAGATCTGTCTCGCCATAAGATAAAACACTGAATTGGTATCTTTTAAGTTCACTTTCAAAAAGTAAAGAATCCGGATTTGACAGGTCAACAAAAAAATCCAGGTTATAAGACAATTTTCCTTTGACATGTATACCATTAAAATATGTGAAGAGTCCTTCAGGTATGGATGAAAACAGCTCCTCCGCGGAAAACTCAGGTTTATGTAACCTCAGCGTGAACTGTTTTGTTGGTGTTGGCCTGTATTTTATATAAGGATGAAAATCAAGCGCATTGAAGGTGACTAAGGCGGTACTATCGAGCTCGACAAAATCTTTCCCGAAATTCATAGAATAGTCAATTCCCAGCTTGTCGAATAATATCCGGTTAGCTGCGATTTCCTTATATTTTATTTCCAGGCCGCGAACGGCAATAGATCCATTGATAGTGGTGAGTTCATTACCGGTATTTCAGGAAGTAATAAGAGTAATAATGACAGACTGTACGGGGCTTTCCCAAATCCATGTAAAGATGTAGTAAATATCGGATTTGAATTGAGAAAACCGGAAAAAGTAAATATTATACTTTATGACCTTTATGGACAATCTGTCGGAATTTTAACAGATCATTATTTTACATCAGGAAAACAAAACGTGAGGATTGATGTTTTTGGATTTCCATCAGGAACCTACATTTATAAATTCCAAACTTCTGAATTTACTGCATCGGGAAGATTAATAGTAATTAAATAATGCGTCACGCGTCGGAGACGCGCGCCAAATGAATGTAACAATAAAATATTGATTTGAGTAAAAAATAAACCCTATAGAGTCACATTCGAAGCAACTGATCTTGAAATTATCTCAAATATCACCCTCTCCTCCAAGGAGAGGGCCGGGGTGAGGTCAATTAACCGGCCTACCCAATGAAATATCCAACCGTACAATACTGATCGTATAATCAACCTTTGCTTTTAGCAGATCGAGACGGGTTTCGGCATTCCGTGTTTCGGAATCCAGCAGGTCAAGGTTAGTGATAGCGCCGGCATTAAAATTTACTTTTGCCAACTGGAGCGCTTCTTCCGATTGCCGGGCCTGTAGTTCATATTGTGTGATTTTCTGCAAAGCAGCGTTAACCATGGCTTCATTTTCATTTACCTCGGAAGATATATCACGTTTTGTCTGATCAATATCATTCCTGGACATACTGAGTTGTGAGGAAGCTATACGGATATTGTTCTTATGTCTTGCCGCATCGAAAACCGGGATCTTAAGGTTCACTCCGACCGCATAATTTGCAATAGGCTGATCCAGGTTCGGGAAATAACCGTTTTTCACTCCACCCGAACCAAATGCACCGAAAACCGGGTTATTCTGCACTTTCACGGAACCCAGATGCAATTCGGCATGTTTCTCACTTAATTTCGCTATCACCATTTCATAGCGGTGAAGAATGGCAAAGCTTATCAACGAATCATGTTGTAGGGCAGGTGGGGTAAGCGTATAACTATTCCTGACTTTGAGTTCTGTACTTACCGGCAATCCAAGCAATGAATTCAACATGCCCGATTGTGTTATTCTTGAGGTCTGAAGGTCTGTCCTTTGATTTTCTGCTCCTGAAATTCTAACCTGTGTGGATAGGATCTCATACTGGATAGCGGAACCCGTTTCTTTCTTCCGAGTGATGAAGTCGAGGTGGTCTTTCAGGTTTGTAATCTCAATTTCTTTGATTTTGATCGCTTCCTGCAAAAATACAAGGTTGTAATAAGTAACGGCTGTTGACAATGTAAGCTTTTGTTTTACAAGCGCAACATTCTTTTCGGAAATCTCTTTATTCGATTCCTCTGTTTTAATATTCCGTGCAGTTTTGGCAAAATCATAAATGGTTTCGTACACATCAAGTTCACCATTATAATTATTGTAAGGAGCCATCTGGAAACTTCCAAGATTTGGAATATCTATCTTCGGAACCGGTCCGATTCTGGTATAGCCGGCTTCTGCACTGATGTTCGGGTAATATCCCGATTTGGCCAGCGCTATGCCGGCTTCCGCAGAGCGAATTCCTTCCTCCGCTTTAAGAACTGCGGGATGAGAGTCCAGCACAATTTGCAAAACCTGCTGAAATCCTATCGAATCATTCGTATTTAATGATGATATCGCGGGTTTATTCTGACCCAAAACAAAACAAGGAATCAAAAATCCTGCAAGAACAATGGTAAAAATTTTCAGTTCTTTACTATTCATATCCTTTTTATTGATCATACTGTTTATTCACCTCAACCCCCGTCCCCTTCTCCTTAAGGAGAAGGCCTGCCTGCCGGTAGACAGGGATGCAGAGGATGAGGTGCGTGGGTTATCACATTGGTTTCCTTTCAGGTTTCTTCTTTTTTAACCGTAGAAAAAATACAGGAATGATACTGATCGCAGTTAATACTGCTGCGATCAGAAAATTATCGTCAATTCCCTGTATAAATGCTTGTCGGTTAAGGTGGGAGAAAAGAAGATACTGGCTTTGCTGGTTAGCTATCGCAGAGACACTTCCCATGGTACCTGAAATGAAATGGCCCATATTCCTGTATACCATTTGGTAAGCAGGAGAATTTGGATCCATTGTCCTTCCGAACATCTGCGCATGGTAGATCACCCGTGTTGTCAGTATCGTTGTTAATATGGCAACACCAAAGCTTCCCCCGACCTGCCGCACGATATTCGTGATCCCTGAAGCCTGGGCCATTTTTTCTCTTGGTATTTCACGAAAAGCAATGGTATTCAATGGACTGAACATCATACCCATCGCAAAACCACGGATGTAAAGGGAGGTCATGATAAAGCTGTGTTCGGTAAGATAGGACATCGAACTATTCAGAAAGAAACTGGTCGCAAGCAAGAGAGCTCCGACAATGACCGGTATCTTCGGATTGATCTTATCGGATGCAAATCCGGCCATCGGTGCCGTGATCCCCTGGATGATGCCGACGGGAAGAAAAACTGATCCGGATTGTAATGCAGTATATCCCAAGGAATTCTGCAGGTACAACGGCAAAAGGAAGGTGCTGCCGAACATACCGATACCAAAGATAAATATGACAAGATTGGTGATCCCGAAACTGGGTTTGGCCAGTAACTTCAAATCAATAAGAGGTTCCCTCACCAGTAGCTCATTTATTAAGAAAACCGTAAATGTAATCGCCGAAACAGCAAAGCATAAAAGAACATAAGGTGCATGCCAACCGGATGAATTTGTACTTGCATTGCCTTCTGTCAGGGCATAAAGGAGGACCGGCAGGAAAATACTGGCTGATAAGAATCCAATAGTATCAAAGGAACGTATTTTAGGATTCCGGAATTCTTTCTGGATTATTGCTGTGGCAAGCATTCCGGCAATGCCGACGGGCACATTAACGTCGAAGATCAGGGGCCAGTTGAAAGTATCAACCAGGTAACCTCCTATCAGAGGACCAAATGAGACAGAGGCGGCGGCAGCAACAGACCAGAAACCTAAAGCAATTCCTCTTTGATGGGGAGGGAATTCGCGGGTAATGATAGCCATCCCGACCGGCATCAGGGCGCCGGCTCCAAGACCCTGGATAACACGTGAAACAATCAAAATATCTTCTGTCGGTGAGATTCCGCAAAGAAAAGATCCAAGAGTAAACAGGAATAATCCCAGGAAATAAACCCGTTTGTATCCGAATTTATCTGCCATCCAGCCTGCCGTGGGAAGCATCACGGCCAGGGCCAGCATATAGGCAGTTAGCACCCATTCGATCTTATCTATCCCCACACCAAACGATGCCATGATCTTCGGTAATCCCACGTTGACGATAGTAGCATCAAGGACAGCCATAAAGGTACCGATCATCACATTGGCCAGTAACCACCAACGATAAGATGGGCTGGTCGGATCAAAAGTAGCATTCTGTGAACGGACAAACTTATTTAACTGATGAAGCAATATGATTTTGGGCATAATTATTTCTTATAGATCTTAACATATACCGACATGCCTGCTGCAAGCTTTATTGCAGGGTATTCATGTTTAGGATCAATCCTGGTATCGATCGAGATCTTAACAGGGATACGTTGTGTGATTTTGGTAAAATTCCCGGAAGCATTATTTGGAGGGATCAGGGAAAATTGTGCCGCCGTGTTGGAACCTATGTAAAATACCTTCCCGAAATAATGGATTCCGGGAAAAGCATCAACTGTAAATTCTGTCTTCTGTCCGTAATGAATCCCTCCGATCTTTGTCTCCTCAAACATAGCAGCGACCCATAACAATGAATCTTTTGTAATGGTAAAAACTGCCTGTCCCGGCTGGACCACGTCTCCCGGTAAAAGCCATTTTTTAGCGATCAGCCCGGATGCCGGAGCAATAATCCTGGTATTATTCAATAGTGATGCAATTGTACCGATCTGTGCATTTGCAGTTTTGATACTTGCTGCGGCATTTTCTATCTGGGCTTTACTGACATTCAATGCTGCCTTCGAAGCATCAAGCTGGGCCTGGGCTGATTCAAATGCCTTTTTAATATGATCATATTGCTCCTGTGAAATTACACTCCCTTTCAACTGGACTGTTGCCCTGTTTAAATCATCTTGTGCTTTCTCCTTGTTGATTTCCTGCACCTGGCTGGTTTTCTGATCAAGTTCGTACCGTGCTTCCGTTTGATGCAGGTTGGAAATAGCCTGGTCCCTTGAGGCAATAGCCTGTATTTTCTGGGCTACGAGATCAGTGCTGTCAAGTTCGACAAGAAGCTTACCGGTTTTTACACTATCCCCTTCATCTGCATAGATCCTTGTTATCCGGCCCATCATCTTTGCACATACAGCAACTTTATCTGCCTCAATATATGCATCATCCGTAGTATAAAATGCGGTGTAATCCTTGTACCAGATCCATCCTCCTATGAGAACTGCGATGACTACAACGGAAAGGGCAATATAAGCCCTGATACGCCTGCCTTTATTCGAAGCGGGAATTTGTGTTTGTTCTGTTTCCATGGTTATTCAATAAGTTTTTATAAACGCCTTTTTTACCACTAAGACATTTAGAAGACTAAGAGACAATAAGTTCATTTTTCTAAGTGTCCCTAAGTGTTCTTAATGCCTAAGTGGTTATTCTTTCTTTTTTCCTCGCACACCTGTATACCCAAAATAATAGCAACCCTGTCAATACAATACTACTCATAATAAAGAATACATTATCAGTCGACCCGAAGTTTTCGTATTCTTGTTTAACCATATTACGTGAGACAAGAAAAGATACCATCACAGCAGAGCCGTTGTTCAGAAAATGTGCGAATATGGGAAGCCAGAGGGAACCTGTCCAAAAGAACAGGTATCCGAATATGATCCCCAGTATCATCCTTGGCAGAATCCCGTAAAATTGCAAATGAACGGCCCCGAAAATAAAAGCCGTGAAAAGGATTGCCACATGAATATTCCTGAACCATTCCGAGAACAAACGTTGAAGGATACCCCTGAATAACATTTCTTCACCAATTGCAGGGATAATCGCGATCATTATTAGGTTTACTCCCAGGCCTCCGATCGTATTTGTCTTTAGAAAAGCACCTGTCAGTTGTGCTGCCTCGTTTTCGGTATCCTTCATCCATTGCTCCATTCCATGCAATGCCGTAGGAAGTTTCATCATTTCATTTACCGAGATGATCCAGTTTATCGCAGGTAAACTTACAAACATGATAAAAATAGTGATTAAGAATATTGATACAGTCGATGATTTATTTAACCTTAAATATCCTGTCGCATTACCTTCAAAAAACCAACCTGCAAGCATCGCTGGAAGGATAAAAAACCCTATGGATTGAATGAGCTGAAAATATTTCAATAATGAAACCGCTTGCGGATTATTGAACTCTGTGAGAACCGACATGTTATAAAGTAAATTGACATGGTATAAGGGAATGGCAAGGAATATGCCCGCCACGAAAAAGATGATAAACCCGGAAATTACGAGAAGAATCACAAAAACCAGCTTCGCAAAGGGAGAGAGATCAGCGAGAGGACCTGTTTTCATAGGGAAACCCGGATTTTGTTATTTTTGCCGCTAAATTACTATTTTTTGATTAAGATCGGGAACATCGCTGTGGGAGAATTCCCATTAATTCTGGCTCCAATGGAGAATATGACGGATTCGCCTTTTCGCTCCATCTGTAAAAGGTTCGGCGCCGATATACTGATCACGGAATTTGTTTCCTCCGAAGGATTGATCCGCGATGCATCAAAAAGCAAAATAAAGATGACCTTCGGTGAAGATGAACGTCCTATCGGGATTCAGATCTTCGGGCATGATGTCAATTCAATGAGGAAGGCAACCGAGCTTGCAGAAAATGCCAAGCCTGATTTTATCGACATCAATTTCGGATGTCCGGTAAAAAAAGTTATATTGAAAGGAGCAGGAGCCGCCCTTCTGAACGATATTCCCAGGATGGTTAAGCTGACACAGGAGGTCGTTCGGTCAACTTCATTGCCTGTAACTGTTAAAACGAGGTTGGGATGGGATGAAAAGAACAAAAATATAGTAGAAATTGCAGAAATGTTGCAGGATACTGGTATCCGGGCCATCAGTATCCATGCCCGGACAAGAGCTCAACTCTATGGCGGAAAAGCGGACTGGACACTTATCGGAGAAGTCAGGAAGAATCCCCGCATGTACATTCCTGTCTTCGGTAATGGTGATATAATCAACCCAAAAGTAGCAAAGCAAATGAAAGACCGTTATGGTGTGGATGGCATAATGCTTGGGAGAGCTGCCATCGGGAATCCATGGATCTTCAGGGAAATCAAAGCATACCTTGAGAAAAATATCGAAATATCAGCACCTTCATTGGATGAACGGATACAAATTTTACAGATTCATCTTCGGAATGAGAGAAAATATAAAGGAGAAAAAAGCACCATTCTTGAAATGCGCCCGTTTTATAGCGGTTATTTTAAAGATCTTCCCGATTTTAAAAAATACAAGAAACGCCTCGTAACAGCGCAGAATGAAAAGGAAATAAATGAAATAATAACGGATATCATTGCCGGATCACATTCCGGGTAGAGATTTGGCGCCCGGGATCCCTGTCGGGATATAGGTGTCATGCAAATTTATTCTCAATCAATTCCTTCAACCTGCCGAATACACCTGAACCCGAATCCCATACATTTTTCTTCCTCAGGAGATCCAGGTATTCCATCGCCATTTTGATATCCTGAAACCCGTTGAATTTCTCTATGGTTTCATTATAATCCCGCAAATTCCCTCCAAAAAGTTCATTGATGATAAGGAATTTTTCGTTGATATTAATTGCAGCTTTTAAGTCATCTGTTTTCGCTTGATGCGCGCGGTGTCCAAAGCTTTTTTCCCGCGCTTCTTTAAGTTTGTCAGTAAAACCGGATCCTGCATCTGAAAACATATCCAGGTTTGCTGTTTGTTCCTGAACCTGTATTCGTGCCGGTTTCTTTTTTAAATAAGTTTCAGGGTCCACCTCCTGTTGAATGGCTTCAGGTTCCCCAATCTGAATTTTGAATACTGGCTCCGAAACCTGATCCGGCGGAGTTTGAAGAAATGGTTCCTCATTCGCGGTGTCAGTCACCATCGTTTTAATAACAGATTCCTCACGGATTTTATCTTCAAAATAAGAATAAGGATCTTCGGTATTTTGAAGCATATGCAGATTCTGATATACTTTTCTGATATTTTCCATGATGATATCAAATTCGATCTGAGGGATCATCCTTTCGTAATTTTTTATGGCATCAAATTGTTCATCAATGGCTTCCAGCAGCCATTGGATTTCATCCTTCAGGATTTCTTTATTTACCGGTTTCATAGGTTGTGAAATAAATGAATTTTCTCATTCTCGATCATAATTCAGGCATAAAGATACCAATAATTCTATAAGGCATTCTAACTGTAAGTCAAATTTTTTCAGTAATATTGTCCCGATTTTAATTATTAAAACAATCGTATATGAGAAAGATTGCATTATTTATGCTGGTATTAACCGTAACGTTAAACCTTTCAGCAATGGCACAGCCAAAAAAGACAGACAAAAAGATCAAGTTTGTCATTCACACCGAATATGGCGACATGAAAGGTGTTTTATATAATGAAACACCGAAGCACCGCGACAACTTTATGAAAATCATAAAAGACGGTACCCTGAATGGAACCTTGTTCCACCGTGTTATCAAAGATTTCATGATCCAGGGTGGCGATCCTGATTCCAAGAATGCAAAGCCCGGTCAGGCGCTGGGGATGGGTGATCTTGGTTATACGATCCCTTTGGAGTATATCCCTGCTCTTATACATAAAAAAGGCGCTTTGGCAGCTGCTGCAACCGATAATCCTGCGAAAGCTTCTTCCGCTTCCCAGTTTTATATTGTCCAGGGTAAGAAATTCGATCCTTCACAACTTGACGGGTTATCTGCACGTAGCGGAGTGAAATACACTGCCCAGCAAAAAGAAATCTATAAGACGATCGGGGGCGCTCCTCACCTGGATGGCAATTATACGGTCTTCGGTGAAATCACAGAAGGATTGGATGTACTCGATAAAATTGCAGCAGTGGAATGCGATCAGAATAACCGCCCGCTGAAAGATATTAAAATGACGGTTAAGATTGTAGAATAGGATACTAGATGCTGGATACTGGATGCTGGATGTCAGAGAAATAGAAGATAAAATCAATTTATATATCGGTGAGATTGAGGATTTTTCACCAGAATCACTTGACGAAGTAGAACAATTCCGTAATCGATTTTTGGCTAAAAAAGGATTACTTGCAGAATTGTTTGAAAACTTTAAGAGTGTTCCACCTGAGAAAAAGAAGGAATTTGGTGCTAAGTTAAATGCCCTAAAAAATTCTGTTGAGAATGTCATCGAGATTTATAAAAAGAAATTCGAAAAAAAAGAGGAAGATAGAGATACAGAAATTGATCTGACACGTCCTGCTAATCATCTTCAACCAGGAGCACGGCATCCCTTATCCATCATAAGAAACCAGATCATTGAAATTTTTTCAAGGATTGGTTTTACAGTAGCAGAAGATCGTGAGATCGAGGATGATTGGCACAATTTCACAGCATTGAATTTTCCTGAAGAACATCCTGCAAGGGATATGCAGGATACATTTTTTATTGAGAAGAATCCTGATATTGCATTGCGAACGCATACTTCTTCCGTCCAGATCAGGGTGATGGAAAAGACCCAACCCCCTATCCGCATGATATTCCCCGGACGGGTGTTCCGCAATGAGGTCATATCAGCCCGAGCTCATTGTATCTTCCACCAGGTGGAAGGTTTATATGTCGACAAGGACGTTTCGTTTGCCGACCTGAAGCAAACCCTTCTGTTTTTTGCCAGGGAAATGTTCGGAGATCAATCCCGTATCCGCCTTCGCCCCTCTTATTTCCCTTTTACTGAACCCTCAGGAGAAATGGATGTGTCCTGTAATATCTGTGGCGGAGTGGGATGTAATATCTGCAAATATACCGGTTGGGTGGAGATCCTCGGTTGCGGTATGGTTGATCCAAATGTCCTTGAAAACTGCAAAATCGACAGCAACATTTATACCGGTTTTGCCTTTGGAATGGGGATCGAACGCATCACCATGCTGAAATATCAGATAAAAGATCTACGGCTCTTTTTCGAAAACGATCTTCGGTTCCTCAGACAATTCAGGGGATCTTATTGATAAGCCCCCAACCCCAGCCCTTCCCGCTCAAAGGGGAAGGGAGAATTTCTGCCCCACCTCCTTCTGGGGGTGTCCAATAAGTTTCTTTTTTTTCTCGCAGATTTCCGCAGATTAATCGCAAATTTTCGCAGAATGTTGAAAACAAGAGTTTTAACTTTGCGTGA
>CAIYUC010000205.1 GCA_903929315.1 uncultured Bacteroidales bacterium | reverse complement strand
TTGTCGTTTTGGTCAACAACAAAGCAGATGCTTTTCTCTTTTGGCTTCAGCCTATCATGCGGGTTTTTACGAACATGTCATTGTTAAATTCATTATAAAAAATTACCGGAGTATTGTTATAAAATATTTGATAAAATGCGGAGGATTTTTAAAGATGTCGCAGCGAATAAAAATGTTTTAATAAAGTTAAAGAGTAATGGCAATATCTCACCTGTTCCATTATATGAGTCATTTATAACAATACCATTTATCTTTATCGAAAATGCGATAAAATATTCGGTAAATGGCCATGATATTAACATCTTTTTATCAGAAGATAAAGATGGAATTTTTATTTCCGTTTCTTCATATGGGCCAATAGTTCTGGATGAGGATCAAAGTAAAATATTTGACAAGGGTTTCAAAGATGAAAATGCAAAGAAGTTTTCTGGAAAAGGGAGTGGAATTGGATTATTTATTGCAAACAATGTTGCGAAAGCTCATAATTTTGAGATTCTATATAACAGTACTGACCAAGTTAAAGATAAAACTGGAATTATTTTAGGTAAAAACACTTTTTCGCTTTCCATAGAATTCCATTAACAACCATTTTTTTGTTCATTATTTCCGTAAATCAGAAATTGATGGACAATTTTAAAAGACATCAAAAAAGTCAGGCAGTGTCTGACCTATTTGGGGATACGCTTGATAAAACTGTCGGAATATTTTAAGATTTGTTTCGGAGATCCCTTTTATTCTGACCTTATCAGCTAAATTCTTGAGGAGCATTTTGCCATACGTAGCACGATCTTCCCCATTTTGTTCAAATTCCACAATATAGTAACCATAAATCCAATTCCGCAATGTCATGGCAGTATTGACCGACTTTACAGCCGAAGCATGCAAAATCTCATGGGTAATCTTAAGTTTCTGAATAAGATGCTCAAAATTCATAATATTATTATGTTATTATTGTTAAAAGAACAGATTACAATTACAAACGCTCTAAAATCCTCACCATACTCAATGTATCCAGTTCACAATATTTTAAAAGGTCTTCTCTTTTCTTAGCAACGGATTCCGGATCATTATCAAAATAAAGGCTTTCGTATGTCAGACTGGCAGAACCACCCTCCTGGATTTCAAGATCAGAATAGGAAAGGTCAGATACAAGTGCAGGAAGAACGGCTTTTAGCGAATAAGAACCATTCATTTCAGCAGTGTATAGATGCTTTTTCCGGAAAGGAACCATCAGGTCAACCACTCTCTCGAGTAATTCTTCAATCCTATCCTGGTAAACAGGGAAGTCGCGTGCGATTTCCCTAAGTCGGCTCATTTCGAAGGTTTTATTCCACACAATGATGCTGCCAGAGGATCCCACGTGTCTAAGTAAGGATTCAATGAATGCTGGGCGCGGATCGGCAGAAGGGGAACCGAGAAAATAATGATGCTGGATAATTTCGCTATTTCGCCTTTTCGCTACTTCGCTATTTTTTATAATGTGCAATGAATACTGAAACGGGATCTGCTGGTAGGGGCGACTTTCGTCGTGCAGAGGGATTGCCGGAAATATAGTTTCGAAGTCCATGAAGTAGAGCGGGTAGTTAAGTTCGTCCTTAAATTTATTAAGTTCATCCTGGTTACGGATGCTAGATGCTGGATGCTCGATACTGGATGTGTGAGTATCGGGTATTGGGTCGAAGGTGTGGTGAGTTGTACAAAAATCGATAAAATCACAATTGTAAGGATGTGTGCACCGATAGCCCATTTCAATATTGGGGACAATACCTGCATCGAGCATTTCCTGCAATGATATTAATTGATCAGGGATGCTGTCCTGCATTGGAAGTATTGTGTCCGTCACTGGTACAATGGTAAATAATTGCTGCACATCGATCTCTCCATGCCGGACATACTGGTTATTGATATGGACCAGGAAAATATCAGCCAGGGCCAGACCTGATTGTGTGATCACATAATACTGGAAAGCTGCATCCATCTTATGGTAATCCTTTATTCCGGTGGATGCTTTAACTTCATATGCCCGCCATTCGCCGTTTTCCTTTACAAGGATATCCATGTAGCATAAGGTTTCACCATCACCAAAAGCAGCTTCGTAGATTACAGTCTGGCCGTTTTTGATCAGTTCCTGCGTATATTCAATAGCTTCACTCACTTTTTCATGCTCCCCGCGGCTGGCATCAATACCACCAGGGAAAAGCTTTTGTGCCCATGTGCCGACATCATGGCCTGTATCAAAGATGTTTTGCTGTCCTTCGCTGATCTCGTCACGTTCTTCAGGCTGGAAAAAATGAAGCCAGAGGGATTTTGGGCACTTGGTGCCGCGGATAAAACTTGATTTGGAAATTGTTTTCATGTTAGGGAGTTTAAAATTACACAATCATTTTTGTTTATTGCTTACTTTTTTTCACCGCAGAGGCGCAGAGACGCAGATTTATTTTCCCTGGTCTCAAGTCCCAAAACCCACACATCGAGTATCGAGTATCCAGCATCGAGTATCAAAAGGAACTGACCATTTAACCAATTTTATCTGAATCCAATCCTGCTATGAACTGTTCCCTCCAAATTTTCCTCCTCGCAGAATCTCTCAAGTTTTGCAAGGTCCGTCCGTCCATATAATACTTTTTGCATAAGCAATTTTCGTGCGATGTTATCGATTTGTCCGCCCGTAAACTCATATTTGTTCGCGATAGTCCTCAGTTCAATAGGGGATAGCCCTTCAATCCGGTCTTTCCATATACGGATCCTGTTCTTAAAGTCAGGCTTGTCAAACCGGATCTTGTAAAGGAACCTGCGGTCAAAGGCTTTGTCGAGGTTCTGTAAAAGATTCGTCGTTGCAATGAGGATCCCTTCCAGGTCCTCCATCTCCTGCAGGATGATGTTCTGGATGGCATTTTCCGTCTGGTCGACATTGGAATGACCGATCTGCTTCCTGCTACTGAAAATACCGTCAGCTTCATTGAATAACAGGATAGGAGTGATCTCGGATTTCTCCACCTGCCGGCGGTACTGGTCGAAGACATCCTTGATCAGCTTCTCGCTTTGTCCGTACCACATGCTTTTGGTTTCACTGATGGTCACCATTTTGATATCCCGGCCTGTCTGTCTTGCAATCTGAAAGACAGATTCCGTCTTCCCTACACCGGGAACTCCATGGAACAGGACGGTAAACCCTGTCTTCATTCCTTCATCCCCTAACCGATCAACGAGATCAGTATACTTACCTTGCTTCAGCGTCTCTTTTAGAAAAAGCAATTGCTGTTTTTCCCGTGTATTATAGAAAAGAGCTTTATCGCGGATCTCATCCGCCATGATCAGATCCATGGATTTCTTATCCGTCGACTTTTTAAACAGCTTCTTGTCAACCCCGATAAGCAGATCGAGCCCCCGTTCAGAAAGCTTGAGAGTACGATCGGAACGAAAAAATCCTTCTTCCATTTCTACCAGGTCTTTCGATAATAATTCATTTGTCCCATCCAGGAACGCCCGGCGTATCGCGAGCTGGAACTTGAAATCCGGGAAGAGTAACCGGATCGATTCGGCAAAATCAACTGACTCTTCGCCATCCAGGAAATGGTTAAAGAGATAAAGCAGGATCAGCTCATCATAAAAATGCAGGTTGTACCTTTTAAGTTGAATCACAAAATCAAGACGCTCATTTTCGGAGAATAGGGATTCTATCTCCTGTTCCAACTCTTTAAATGACAAATTTGCTTTATCGTGCTGATTGAATAAGACAGCAACTTTATGGATCAGGTCAAAAGAATCGTCGGCTGCCGTGGAACCAGGGGTATATTTCTCACCTTTTAACAAAACGTCCAGCACTTTCCTGTTCACAAAATAGCTCACACTGTCAAGCGTGTTACTCTGGCTCCTGTTTTGTTTTGAACCTGTATATATGCGGCACAATACTTTAAGACCGCATAAACCTTCCAGTTCTTGCATATGGCGTACTATTGTGATAGGTGCACAGTCCATATAATTTGAGATACCCTCGATATCAACAGAAGAACGGGTGAAATTCAGGTTGAAGATCACGGAAAATAGTGTTGACTGGATTTCATTGCAGTTGAAAGTTTCAGAAACTGCACGAGTTTCCTTGCAGATTGAGTTCCTGAAGTCATCTGTGAACCGTGAACCTTTGGCATTATTTGCAATAGTTTCCATCTGTGCCAGCGTATCCTTACTGCCGGCTTTATTTTTTCGTTTTGATTCCATAATATTAAAATTAGAAAAAACTCACCCCCTTTATCCCCCTCTCTTGAAAGAAGAGAGGGGGAAGGGTAATGAAATTATTTGGCAAATATCATCTATGAGAATGCAGTGTATCTGCAATGGGGGAATAATATTTACCTGTTTTCTTGTTCTTTCTTTTGCTTGTCCAAAAGAAAGAACGAAAGAAAAAGACAGCCTCGTCTTTTTTGTGACCCACCATCGGCTCGATCCCGACGCCAGGAGGGATCGGAGTTTCCGCAGTTTTGCGAATGACGAAGATTTTTAGTGAATTTCATCAAGCGGAGACTTTTCTTTTGGTTCTTTTCTTTGGGTGGTTGCCAAAGAAAAGAACATACACCCACCGGATGTATAGAACTTATAATTTTCTATATCTTTGATTCCACCCCAAAAAATAAAATAGTATGCCCACCAACAAGGAAGCCCTGATACGCTACAGGGTCATCAACCGCTGCATCAAGGATTTCACCTATGCTACAAAAGAAAGACTTATCCGTTCATGTGAAGAGGCACTGGATAAAAGTTCCGTTAGTGACAGGACTCTCTATAAGGACATTCAGGATATGAAAGATGATGACCGTCTTGGATACCGTGCACCTATAAAAAGACATCCGGATAAAGGGTATTATTATGAGGATCCGGAATATTCAATCGACAATATCCCTCTGAATGAAGAAGAAGTAAAAGCTCTTTCATTTGCAGCTACGATGCTTGATCAATTCCGGAATGTCAGCATTTTTTCAACCTTCACAGGTGCCGTACAAAAGGTCGTCGAAGCTGTAAATATCAGGCGGATATCGAAGGAAGAAGATCTTCTCCCTTTCATAGAATTTGAACAGTCACCGGTTGACCTCGGTCAACAATACATAGAGCCAATTATCCTTGCAATAAAAGAGAAAAAGGTTATCAAATTCAAATATCAGAAATTCAGTGCAGACAGACCGTACACTCATAAAGTTCATCCCTACCTGTTAAAGCAGTATCATAACAGGTGGTACCTTATCGGTTGGAACCATGACCTGGAAGAGATCTTCACCTTTTGCCTGGATCGTTTCACAGGATCACCCGAAGTCATCGACCTTCCTTACCACGGCATTGGTTTTAATACCCGCGAATACTATAAATCCGTGATCGGCATCATAGCCCCAATGCAGAAACCGGTGAAAGTAGTGTTAAAGTTCACGAAATCCCAGGTATGGTATGTGATCACGCAACCTATCCATTCAAGCCAGAAGGTAACGATGAAGAGGGATCATGCCCTGGTTGAGATGAAAGTGATCCCAACCTATGAGCTTACCCAGATGATTATGGGGTGGGGGCCGGAAGTGGAGGTGATTCAACCGAAAGGACTTAAGGAAGAGATTCTGAAATTGCATAAACGGTGCATTAAAAGCTAACCATAAATTAGATCAAGGCTTTTTACGATCATAAAAAAAGCGTTCAGGCCTAAACCTGAACGCCAGTATTTATAAGAAAAGTGATTTAGAAAGTGATCTTGTTTTCGACATCATTAATGCTTGAGGAAGGAAATATACGAATGAGCTAGATGACACCTGCTTGCCGACAGGCAGGAGTGACGAATGAGGACAAATACGCGAATGACATGGATGACGGATGGTGAATTCCGGGATACATTTTAATAGGCTGATGCCTGTGGATTGAGTGAAAAAGATTTTAACTCTGTGTAATTCTCCGAAAACATATAAGCTGTTGCAAAAGAGATGCCGACTGTCGACTGTTGACTGCTGACTGCCGACTCTTTTAAAAATTCACTATATTTGAAATCGAATCCGCAAACCAATAGATTGATATAAAAACAGAATAGATTCAAAGGGTACCTCTAATCATATAAATCATGAAACTCCTGCTCATTTTCTTCACCATTACCATATCTCTGTCTTTAAACGCTCAAACCAATACAGCCCAATCACCCAGAGTGGGGAGATTCCCAAGCGGAGGAATACACAAAAATGCCAGTTATACGTATACCATTATTCCCGCAGCGAATAAAACATGGTGTTACGATATATACATGGAAAAACGCTTGTTTATCCATCAGCCGGGTGCACCCGGTTTACCGGGTAATGAAGGCTTTAGAACAAAAGCTGACGCTGCAAAAGTAGCCAGGCTGGTGATCAGAAAGATAAATAAGGGTGAAATGCCCCCCAGTGTTACCCTGGAAGAGATGAAGAAATTAAAAGTCTTATAGTGCCAAAAATTAATCATTATGAAAACGATTTGTATTTTGTTAACAATCATCGTTTCCATTTCACAATTCACAATTAACTCATCAGCCCAGGCACCCAATACCTGGACCCAGAAAGCCAATTTCGGAGGGGGCATACGGGCTGTTCCTGTTGGTTTTAGCATAGGAACAAAAGGATATATCGGAACCGGTGAGGACAACAGTACCTGGAAAAACGACTTTTGGGAATATGATCCCTCTTCCAATACATGGACCCAGAAAGCCAATTTCGGGGGAACATACAGAGAGCAGGCTGTTGGCTTTAGTATAGGCAACTATGGGTATATTGGAACTGGTTATGATTATAGCGGACCCAGAAACGATTTTTGGCAATATGATCCTACTTCTAATACATGGACACAGAAAGCCAATTTCGGGGGAGGGGTAAGAGGATCGGCTGTAGGTTTTAGTATAGGTAATTTTGGGTACATTGGAACCGGGTCAGGTATAAATGGTTTTACAAATGACTTTTGGGCCTATGATCCTTCTTCAAATACATGGACACAGAAAGCCAATTTTGGGGGATCAGCGAGACAAGATGCAGTTGGTTTCAGTATTGGGGCAAAAGGGTATATCGGAACCGGGGATGACATAAACTACAATGTTTTAAACGATTTTTGGGAATATGATCCTTCTACTAATATCTGGACCCAGAAAGCCAATTTTGGAGGAGGGCAAAGATTATTTGCTGTTGGTTTTGGTATAGGTGTCCAGGGATATATCGGAACCGGGATAGACTCAGGCTTCAATGTTTACAACGACTTTTGGGGATATGATCCTTCTTCCGATACATGGACGCAGAAAGCCAACGTCGGGGGACCGTCGAGATATTGCTCTGTTGGCTTCAATATAGGTACCAAAGGATATATCGGAACAGGGGCAAACACAGGCATCACTATTTATGACGACTTCTGGGAATATACTCCCTCATGCCTTCTACCAGCACCCCCGACCAATACAACACCTTCTGCAAATCAAAATATATGCAGCGGAAATTCAACTACACTCAGTGCAAGCGGTACAGGAACTTTGGGTTGGTATAGCGCAGCTACTGGCGGAACATGGCTGGGGGGTGGGACGACTTATACTACGCCAATATTAACTTACAGTACCACCTATTATGTCCAGGATAGTAATTCTTGCGGGGTTACGCAACGAACCGGTATTGCTGTCACCGTCAATCCTCTGCCTGTTCCCACCATTACCGGACCGGTTTATTCATGTGTTTTATCAACAGGAAATGTTTATTCAACGGAAGCAGGAATGTTCAATTACAGTTGGAACGTTTCAACCGGAGGCACGGTAACGGCTGGTGGAACATCATCGAGCAATACAGTTACTGTGACCTGGAATATAACGGGTGCACAAAATGTTTCAGTAAACTATACGGATGCGAATAACTGCACGGCTTCAACCCCCGGCATATTAATAATTAATGTGGAACCTTTGCCGGTTCCCACGATTACCGGTCCGGATTCAGCCTGCATTTTCTCAGCAGATAATAATTTTATTACGGAACCAGGGATGACATCCTATATCTGGAATGTTTCTACAGGAGGAACAATTACATCCGGACAGGGGACAGATTCAATTACTGTGATCTGGGATTCTGCAGGGCCGCAATATGTCAATGTTCTTTATACAAATCAATACGGGTGCACGGCTGAGGATCCAACTACATTTAATGTAACCGTGAAGCCATTGCCCGGATCACCGGGAAATATAACCGGCCCATCCGTGGTATGTGCAGGAGCTGAAGGACTGGTTTATACAGTTTCCCCTGTTACCGATGCCATTTCTTATGATTGGGCGCTACCCTTTGGATTCTCAATCGTATCAGGAAACGGGACCAATACAATTACCGTTGCTGTTGATTCAAATGCTTCCCCGGGAACAATCCTTGTTTACGCAACCAATCTTTGTGGTGCCGGTCAGACTTCTCCGCCATTTCCGGTTAGTGTAAATACTTCCGCGTCAGGAAATGCAGGACCGGATGGATTGACCTGCCAAACGGCACCTTTTACAGTTACACAAGCCTCAGCATCAAATTATAGTGCGGTTTACTGGTTTTCATACGGGCAGGGTATTTTTACTGATGTTACAACCTTGTCTCCGACCTATACACCTGCCCAGGGAGAAATTGGCAACGTGACACTTCACCTGGTTATTATCGGGAATGCTCCCTGCAGCAATGATACTTCCATGATGGTTCTTGATATTAAACCCAAAGCCACGGTTAATGCCGGGAGTGACCTGGTCACGTGCGGACAGACCCCGGTAGTCTTATCAGGATCATCTGCCTCTGGTTATCAGTCCCTTTTCTGGACAACTTCCGGTTCAGGGGTATTTAATGATCCTGCGATTCTGCATCCTTCTTATACTCCCGGGACTTCAGATGTTAATGCCGGAAGCGTCTTTCTGACTTTACATGCAATATCAGCGGTACCTTGTGAACCCGATTCCAGCAGGATTTTACTGACAATTGTCAGACCCAGTTATGTAAACGCAGGACCTGGCAGTTCGGTATGTCAGGATCAGCCGTTCAGGTTAAGTGAAGCTATTGCCAGTGGTTATTCAGCAATCACATGGTCAACCACAGGGGACGGGACTTTCAATGATCCGACTATTGTCAACCCGGTTTATACACCGGGTAATAGTGATATACTTCAGGGTAAATCGGTACTGATTATAACTGCTGACGGAGTTTCTCCGTGTTTTCCGTCAATTGATTCCTTGTTGCTTACCATAAACAGAAAACCAACAGTTCATCCGGGACCTGATGGGGCAATTTGCAAGGGTATGACATTTACTGTTGAGGGTGTAACATCCTCTGATTTCAGTAATTTCATATGGGAAACCAATGGACAGGGAATCCTTTCAGGGACAACCACTCTTTCGCCGGTTTATACGCCCGGACCAGATGAAACCGGAACTGTACTCATGGTGCTGAAAGTCTTTGGTGATCTTTCCTGTCATGACAGTATGGTTTCAATTCAGATGAAAGTCAGTGTTTACAGTCCTGTCATAGTTAATGCAGGAGAAGATCAGGCAATCATTTATAACGCCATGGCGACGCTTCAGGCGAAGTCAAGCGGGGGAAGCGGAAGCTACAGGTATGAATGGGAACCGTCATCCCTGTTGCTTGATGATACAGCCAGAGAGACCCGAACCGTTTCTTTGATAAAAGACACGGTATTTATTGTCACAGCAACCGATAAGGTTACAGGATGCACCGCTTCCGACAGCATAAAAATTTTAATAGGCCCCGGTGAAGGATTGGATAATTGTATTGTCATACATAATGTCATCACACCCAATGGCGACGGTATGAATGATGCGTGGATCATTGATTGTATTGAAAATTACCCTGATAACAATGTGCAGATCTTTAACCGGTGGGGTGCCAAAGTCAATAGATTTGATCATTACGACAACACAAGACAAGTTTGGAAGGGTACGAATGATAATGGGAAACTCCTGCCGGCCGGAACTTACTATTATGTTCTTATGATAAAAAACGAAAAGACCCTGACAGGATGGGTTTTACTCAGGTGAGATTAGAATAAATGTGATGCATGTACAGAAAGTAACAATGAAGAAGGATCATGCCCTGGTTGAGCTGAAAGTGATCCCAACCTATGAGCTTACCCAGATGATTATGGGGTGGGGGCCGGAAATGGAGGTGATTCAACCGAAAGGACTTAAGGGAAGAAATAATGCAATTGCATGAGAAGTGCACCAAAAGATAAATACACGGATGAGCAAGAATTACGAATGACGGATTACGAAAATCACACTCACACTACCTCCACACCCAATCCCACACCCTCTTCCCCGCATCTTGAAATTTGCGTTAAAAAAATCGAGGAGTGAGCGTTAAAAACTGCGGACTGTCCGACAATCCCGACACCAGGAGGGATTGGAGTTTCCGCAGTTTAGCGAGTGACGACGATTTTTAGCAAATTTCATAAAGCGG
>CAIYUC010000204.1 GCA_903929315.1 uncultured Bacteroidales bacterium | reverse complement strand
TGCATTAGCTATTAAAGCACGGGCGGCACTTTACAACGGAGACTATACCATTTCGGCAGCTTCAGCAAAAGCAGTTATGGACCTGAATCAATATACCCTCTATCCAAACTACAGGGAATTGTTTACCTATGCTGGTGAAAAAGCCAATGAAATTATGCTGAGTTATAGCTTTGCTCTCGGAACCCGTGATCATGGAATGGTGGTTGCCTTGATTGCCAGAATGAACAGAAATATGCATTGGGGTTATACAAGCATTGTTCCAACAATGAAAATGGTGGACAGCTATGAATGTATTGATGGCAAACCTATCAATGAATCACCACTTTATAATCCCAAAAAACCATACATCAACCGCGATCCGCGCTTGCATCAATCCATTATTTGCCCAGGCGATTTGTCCGGTCCCTGGATTTTTCAATCACATCCGGATAGTATAACCACCAAAAATGTTGAAACCGGCGAAGTTCGCGGTAACCTTGATGCAACCGCCACATATGCCTCATACACCGGCTTTACCTTCTTGAAGTTTTTTGATGAAAAGGATCTCTCTGATGATAACGGGAGATCAACAATGAATCTCATTTTACTGCGCTATGCGGAGGTATTGTTGACCTATGCGGAGGCTAAAATTGAGTTGGGACAAATTGACCAGTCAGTTTATGATGCGATCAACCTGGTAAGAAGTCGGGGATCCGTGAAAATGCCGAATGTAACTTCTGTCACGGCACCAAATCAGGCCGCATTAAGGACACAAATCCGTCGTGAACGCAATGTTGAGTTGTCATTGGAAGGGTTGCGCATCTTTGATATCAGAAGATGGAAGCTTGCTGAAACAGCATTAAATGTAACTATATACGGACGTCCAAATAAGAATACCAGAAAATATGAAGGTATGCCAACCTTTGATGCTACCGGAGAAGTGCCAAATTACGATGCTTACAAGGATATATTCCGCAGAATTGAGGTTCGTAAGTTCAACAAGGATCGTGATTATTTGTGGCCTATTCCGCAAAATGAGATCAATGCCAATCCTAACCTAACTCAAAATCCAGGATATTGATCATAACTATTTATCATAGAAAAGGGGTGGTTTTTTCTGCCCCTTTTCTATAAATTTGAAACTGAGAATTATGAAGAAAATGACAAAAGCTATTTTGTTCTGCATGTTTTGCTTGATCTCAATAAATACCATGAGTCAGCAAATGAATATCTATTCAGATTTTCCTGGTGGAAACCTGCTCATCGATAAAATAAGGGGTGATACCATTTGGGTACGACCCGATTTGCGCGACACAGAAGGCGATTGGTTTTACTGGTATTTTGCCGTGTCGAAGGCCGAAGGCCGAAAACTTACTTTTGTCTTCAACAAACCCAATCAGTTTACCAAAATGGGTGCCTCCATCAGCACGGATGGGGCGAAAACATGGCAATGGCAGGGAGGCGATGCTTCTGAAAAAAACAGGTTTACCTATCAATTTGCCTCCAACGATGAGGTGAGGTTCAGCATGGGCATTCCCTATACCCAGAAAAATTTTGACAGTTTTATGCAGCAATTCAATGGCAATCCCTGGATCAGGCAATCGGCCCTCTGTCAGACAAAAAAGGGACGTACCGCCGAGCTGGTCAAGATAAAAAACCCGTTCAAGGTGCCGAAGATGAAAGTGTTGATAGCTGCCAGAAATCACGCCTGCGAGATGATGGGTGACTACCTGATGGAAGGGATCATTCTTGAAGTGATGAGCAACT
>CAIYUC010000203.1 GCA_903929315.1 uncultured Bacteroidales bacterium | reverse complement strand
AGGAATTGGAATTGAAGAAAAAAGATAGAGCCAATGGCGTTTTGATGAGAGATAACGGATTGTTTTAAAATTAATGTTGAATTGACAACGTGCACATGTCAAATGAGTTATTAAATATTGATTTAGAAAATTATGGATTTTTAATTTCTGCTGAATTCGTTGACAGAAAAACAGGGTTTGTAAAACTGTTTATACTCCCAAGAGCGAAAGCTGATAAACTACATCGTAATATATTTGAAGCATTTGAACCTTATTCATTGGGATCAACCGAAGCATTCCCTGATCAACTAATTGAATCTTATACAAGGTACGCAATAAAATATGAACCCTATTTTTCGACTGGTTCTGAAAAAAACAGGAAGTTGGTCATTCGTTCCCAAACATCAAATGGAGATTTGACAGTCTCAGTTATTGAAAGGATTCACAAGGTAAGCATTTCGGAATTTATTGATATAAGGAATCAGCCCTTTTATTTTGGATTCTCACTCCATTAGAATGGCTTTGTATATTAGTTGTCCATGCAATTATCATTAGCTGAATAGTATATACATATAATATTAAATTTCTGATTAAAAATTTTCCATTATGGAACACAAATATAATTTATTAATCAAAATTTTGGACAAATTAAGAAGTGAGGCTCCAGATTCGTATAAGACCTATTTGCCAGATATAACAAATGTAGATGCAATAAATAAAGCACGATCACTCGCTTTTATTCACTTACTGCTCAAAGTTCGTTTTGGTATACCAGATTTCATAGATAGGCATAAGTTAATTACAGATGGTACTCAAGATGGTGGACTTGATGCTTATTTAATTGATCCTGAGCAAAAGAGACTTTTTCTAATTCAATCAAAGTTTCGGACGACTGAAAAAAACTTTCATAGTAAATCGATTGAACCCGAAGAGATATTAAAAATGGAAGTTACAAGAATTACTAAAGGAGAACTTAATGATAGTAATGGAGTCCCATATAATGACAAAATAAAAGCCTTTCAAACAGAACTGAGAAAAATTCGGGATATCGCAAAATATGATTTCTTCGTTCTTTTTCTTGGAAATGTATCGAAATTAAATGATGAACAAATAAGACGCTTAATAGATAACTGTAATTATGAAATATATGACCATTCCAAAGCATATAATAATTTGATTTTCCCTTTGACAACAGGGACACATTTTGATCCTGAAGAAATAATAATAAGACTGGAATTAGCACAAAAAGAAATTCCTCGATTAAAACAAATAATTGATACTGATTTTGGAAGATTTAACCTCACTGCCATTTTTGTTCCTACTAAAGAAATAGGGAAAATGATGTCAAAATACAAGAATGCGATTTTGAAATATAACCCAAGAAATTTTTTAGCATTGAAAAAAAAGAGTGTTAATGAACAAATAAAAAAATCAATTACAGAAAGAGAAAAAAACAACTTTGCACTTTTAAATAATGGAATAACCATTTTATCTCAAAATATTAATATAACAGAAAGTACTGGTAAGACAAATGAGGGACAATTGATCTTGACTAAGCCTCAAATTCTTAATGGTGGTCAAACAGCCTATACATTAAGCACAATCTATGAGGATTACAAAAACAAGGAAGAAAACCCATTATCCCTTAAGGAGGTTCTTATCAAGGTTATTACTCCAATTGAAGCATCGGAAAACATTGACATGAAGTTCATAGAATTGATCTCTAATGCAACGAATCAACAAAACGAAGTTAGTGAGGCAGATAGGAGATCAAATCATGAAATTCAAATTTCCTTACAAGGGAAAATATTTCAAGATTTTGGATATTTATATGAACGGAAAACTGGTGAATTTCATGACGGAATAAATGAAGGGTATATTGATCAAGAGATAGTCATAGATCGACTTGCTTTTATTAAAACGTACAAAGCATATCTGGGAGAACCAGCCGCTGCAAGAAGAACGAGCGAATCGGTGTTTTTTCAAGAAGATTATTTCTATCAATTATTTAAAGGAACAGAAAAATATCATGAGATGTTTTTTGCATATATCTTATTTACAGAGATGGAAAAAATTGAATCTTCGTTTAATAAAAAACAAGATACTATTGACATCTATGGATATAGCTTAATATATGGGAAATGGGCAGTAATAGCATCAATAGGGCTCTCAAATCCAATAGTCCCAAATGAAACGGAAAAAATAATTGAGCTTGCAACAAAGTTAGTAACCGATAAACTATCTATTTGGAAGACTTTTGATGCATTTGCAAAGGGAAAAAACAAAGAAACAAAATACTTCAAAGGAGATAGGGCAAACTTCGAATTATATTATAAAGTCAATTTAATAGATGAGGATTTGAAAGAATTTTTCTTAAAGTAATAAAATTCATTTTTTTATTCAACGAAATTTCGTATCTTTGTTCATTGTTCTTTGACTTATTGTAGGGATTTTTATTAATCTTAAAACCGAAATTCTTCTTGTTTTCGGTGGTTATTTCCAAGTTTTGTTTGTCCTTATAATCAATATAACGCTACAAATCAAACTTTTAATTATTTCAATTATAAGTTTTTGTAGTATTCAATCGATTGTTAAACATTTAAAACTGATAACTATGAAACAAGTGATAAATATAATCATAAGTGGTGCGCTCGTGCAGGCTTGGTAGGATAACCACCGAAAATTATAGAAAACGATTTTAAGTAAAAAATCCTTATTTAGTATAGAGCGTATAGGAGGGGTTCGATTCCCCTCCCCTTGCACCAAAACTCATTTCTTCAAATATTTTATTATATCTTAAAATCCCTGAATACTCAGGGATTTTTTTGGTTTCCAATTTTTTTTCTTCAAAAAATTTCCATATATTTGTTATTCAAACCTATAACAGATTTTCATGGAAGAAGAAAAAGTAATCGAATTCACCGAAGAAGAAATTTCAATGCTCCAAATCTTCTGCCAAGATACCTTGGCATTGGAACCTCAAAACGCTGCACTGGCGACATCCATCCTTGCGAAGCTCTCTGGAGCTGAATCTTCCAACATCACCATCAGGGAGCAGCTTTCTTTGAAAAAACGTGGTAGACCACGCAGAAACCCTGTTCAACTGCAAAATGAAACCCTTGCCACACCTGAACCTAAGCCCATCGAAGTAACTTCTGAAACGCCTGTCCTAATTGAGGAACAAGTTCAGGAAACCCAGCCACTTACTATTTCAGACAACTCTGAACTGAACCAGAAAGAAACCGAGCAAATCGGTACTCTGGTGAACAATCAAAAGCTCAACTTCCTCCAACTTCTCTTGCAGAAGATACGACCAGCAGCAAGGTCTTAATAAATACATTGAAAGAGGGGTGTCAAAGAGCACTCCTCTTCTCATTTCCCACTGCGCCCCTGACCTATTAAGGTTCTCCCAGAAAGTCTTATTCACATTCTCAGAATCAAAATTTTAATTTTGGTTTGCAGGATAATTTTATCCAAATTTGCATTTATTGGACACTCAAATCCCAAACACCCATTAAAATGGAAAAAACCGATATCGAACCCAATGATGATGAATTCATCTACGATGATAAAGAAGCAGCAAGGATGATCCTACAAGGTGTTTCTGAGGACTTAAAAAAGAAGCTCCGTTTTGACGATATCATAAAAATTCTCGATTACAAGTACGAGTATCTTGAGATGGAAGGATACATGACCGAGAGTATACCTACCCAAGAAGAGCTTAAAGAACTTGATCAAGATGCTTTGGACGAATTTGTGCTGGCGAATGCTCAATTGCGCAAGATTCATTTGACGAAAGATGAACTCATAGAGATTTGGGCTGTAGAAGGCGATTATCTTGATTCACAAATTGATGATTCTGATTATATTGTCGAAGAAGCAGTAGAGACTGTCTACGAAAATATTAGCGATGATCTAAAAGAAAAATTGGATATAGAGGATATCATTGTAATTTTAGAAGTGGAGTTCGAATATCAGCAACAGACTGGTCTGGTATCAGATGAAGAATCAATTGTTGATATACCAAGGGAAGTGGATTTTGATGCCATGAACTACTTTATCATAAACGAATGTGCCAAGAAAGAGATTATACTGACATATGATGAATTAGAGGAAATTCTCGATGCTGAAACGATTTATTTGGAAAGTTTAGGGTTGATAGATGAGGAAGGGGTTCAAAAACATTTTAACTAAAAAAACATGAAAAATCTTGAAGAAGGCGTTTTGGGGATTAAAACCGAGTTAGAAACTCGTGTTAACAGTATGGTAAAGAAACCAATTTATTCCCAATCATTAAGGGAATTCCTTCTTAAATGGTTTGAACTGGATATTAATTCTGCATCAGGTAAAATATCAAATAAGAATAAAGAAGTTTTAAAAGCGATTCAAAACCATCTTGAGAATAATGATATTACGGCATATTCAAAAGAGAATCCAGAAGGATGTTCGATCCTTGGTATTGATATGTATGGTGATTCCATGGGTGTAAGATTAAGAAGGGGGGCATTGACCCGATCTATCTT
>CAIYUC010000202.1 GCA_903929315.1 uncultured Bacteroidales bacterium | reverse complement strand
TGAATCAATTTTATTTAATAAATAACCTGCTTCTTTGAATATAGCTGTTCCATATTCCCTCCAGATTTTATTTTCTTTATTACTTATCTGATTTGGATTTAATAATAGATTCGTTAATTCTTTTTGTGATTTTTTTAAATTTACACGCCTCTCCGAATGCAAAGGTTCTTGCTGGAAATTTGTGTATCCACTAAAGTTTGCAGCAGCATTTAATAATGTTAATGTACCCTTAAATTTACTTTCAAACTTAGTGCGTAAACTCCCAAAACCCTCTGAGTACTGTTTTGAATTTATTTGATTGTTTGCCAAACGTGCTTGTAATTCAAGTAGGTCAGTATAAAATAGAAAATGTGTTGATTTTGAATAAGTGTATACATCAGGGAATATTTTAGCATATTTGGTTGTTGATTTTTGTTTTTTTAACAGAGTACTTATGTTATACCGCTGATAAAATCTGTCGAGCGTATCGTGCTCATCTGTGAGATAATGTCCATGATTTTTTTTATCTTTATAAAAAGGTTTAAGAAAAATTTTTGATGATTGTCGTTTATTGCTTGGAATGTCTTTGATTGGATTTTGAGAAAGCCAGTTTTTGTTTGCTTTTTTCAGCACCAGTTGTTCAGATTCTGTTAATTCCTGAAAGGATTTCAGTGATTTAATTTGAGGGAACACCCCTACATAATTAATAGTGTCAACATTCATTGATAACAGAAGCACTTTATTATTGGCAGGATTAATGAAAGGACTCCCAGGGTAAAGTTGGCTTACATATTTAAAAGGAAAGTAAATAATGGTATCAGTGAGAGCAGGAATTCCAATTTTACGAAAATAATTTGTTTTATCTTGATTTAAAACATTTTCTAATTTAGAAAGGGTAGGATTAACATCAGTAAGGATGTATCTTTTTGTATAATTCATATTCATTAAAAATGAAAATATATATGGGGATTTAATAACCTGGTTTTTATATGCTTCAATTTCAAGACCTTCATTAATATTTAAACCTGGTAAAGCGATTAAGGCCAAATTGTGCTGAATGTCAACTTTCGAAATATGATACTGTTCTAAAGAAACTTGGTTATTGTAAATAACTTTTTTATCAAAGGATATTGCGGATGTCACAACATAATGGCTGAAATTGATTCCAGGAGTAGTGTCAGTTTTTATTATTTCGCTTAAAATAGTTAGCACTCCATTTAAACCTTTGACTTTTACTCCAATCACTTCTCGCTGATCATTGATAGCGATTTTAAAAATATATTGTGCAGGTCGGACTTCAATTTTTGATACTGTCTGGCCATTACCTTTTAATGTGAAAAATAATAATGGAAGAAGAAAAACGTACATCCTTAATGAAATTCTCAATTTGATTCTATATGTTTTCATAATTAAGAGATTGTATGTGATGACTATTTTTATATTCAGAAGGGATTCTTAGATAAATGCTGTTAAGGGTGATTTTTGATTATATAAATAGTAAAAAATATTTCAAAAGTCAATTTTGCCTTTTTGTACTAAAAACATAACTGATTCCTGTTTAAAAACTTTCTTATAACTTTCTCGTATTTCATTAATCTTAATTCTGACCGTCTTTGTATTTTTTACAGCAATCTCAACTACTTTTGTTTTCTCTTTTGTAATCGTGTCGTTTTGTTTCCATTGTCCATAAACAGAATATATGGTTAACCCTTCAGGAAACTTCCTGGTGATAGCCGTATCAAGAAAACAGGTAAACTCCTCTTCACTGATATTTCCCTTTTGATAAGACATTCCAAAATATAGTTTATAGATATACTTAGGTTTCTCAGAACCACAAGCCAACATGAGTAGACCTAAAATAATTGGGTTGATTAGCCTTATTTTTAAGATGAATTGCTTTATCATTTTTTTCGTTCGTACCAAAATGAAATAAAATGCTTTGTTTTTATTTGCTTTCCTGCAGTTCACTGCAAATATATAAAGTTTTTGCAATTTACAAGATTTTCTTTTTACACACTCTCATAAGAACAGCATAGTTGTCAAAATAATATTGTAAAAAGATAATTTTTCCAGATAATCAAATAGATACATTGTCATTTTGTTGTATTTTCAAATTAATCATACCATGTAGATGGTAACCGCTGTTCGAAGATACAATAAGGGTCTGATGATTAAGTCAGGATGTATCCGGTTCAAAGATTCCGAACGAAAACAGATAAGTAATATTCTCCTGTAATATTTTCATAAAACTCTTTGCTGGATAAGTCCGCATTGATAAAATATGGAAATAGGCACCCAGCGCGATTATTTTAATCAGGTTAAGCACTAATACTATACTGGCGATCCATGATTCACTCGTTTGTTGTAGCCTTGCTTTGATCCGATTCAAACCGTAGGCCACCTTCTATTCTTTCTTTATTGATATCAAAATAATGTAGCATAATGTATCCTGTGCACCGAGGAGGAGATGACTTTTTAAAGGATAGGATTGCCAAGGAGTTTAGTAGATGGGGGTAGCAGGTGCTGCTTGACATCAGAAAATCCTACGGCCGAACCTACAAAAGTGATCCTGAACAAACAGCCTGATGTTTTCAAGCTGCCGTTTATCGAGGTCAAGAAGTATGGGGAAATGATCAGGTTCTTGACAAAGGCGTCGCGAAATGTTGCTTGAGATCGAACGACTGCGGATTTGAAAAGTTGTGCAAGGGCGAAAAGCGGATATCAACCTACGTGATAATCAGGCGGAGCAAGATCGTCGAGCTTATGAGGGGTCAAGCAGAGGGCTGAATGCAGTTTGAGGACCAGAAGAATGAGGTATGCTGAAGGGAAGTAGGTTTCGTAATAAAAATGAAAGCCCCGCCTACCATATCGGTGACTTTCCGTCCAAGGAGTCACCCTTGGCTAAGGAGAGATTAAAAGAACCACAGGAATATAAAAAAAAATGTGAAAATGAAAATTTATTCACTTGTTTTTCTTAATTTTATTGCCGCATTGTCTGGTTATTACCACAAGTTTTGCAATGTCATTCTGGTTCAGTCAGCAGGGAATCATTCGAAATCCAACCAGACGGGCATTTATATACCTGATGTTTGTACGTAAGTTTAGAAAATCTGTAATTTTTAACCATTATTAACATATCGGTACAATTCGTATCTTAACTTTATCAACTACCTTATTCCAAAAATACTCTAACAGGCGCTTATATTTCTTGTATTCTCAATCTTCAATTTGGCAGTAAAAACGGAGCTGCTGAAAACCGTTCATAGAGTAAGCTTAATCAATAAATTTAATGAAAAATGAAACAAATTTACGTCCTCAGCGCATTGGCAGTAATCATCATTTTGCTTGCTACCTTTATCGAAACAAATGCTCAACCCCCTCAGAGTTTTAATTATCAAGCTGTACTGCGTAATCCAGATGGAACAATTATGCAGAACCTGAATGTTACTATTAAATTTCAAATTCATAGATCGACTACAGATGGTACGATAGTATACGAGGAAACTCAAGCGACAACAACAAATAGCTATGGATTGATCAATTTATTTCTTGGTCAAGGCTCTCCCACCGTAGGAAGTTTTTCTTTAATCCAATGGGGTACGAATTCTTATTTTCTTCAAGTGTGGGCTGATCTTGGTTCAGGATATAAAGACCTTGGTACCACTCAATTTCTTTCGGTTCCTTATTCGATGGTTGCTGACACTGCATTACACATTGCTGGCGGGGGAGGGGGTACAGTTACATTGGTGGCAACGGGGACGGGTTTGACGGGTGGACCAATCACCACGAGCGGAACCATTTTACTTGCTAATACAAGTGTAACTGCGAATTCTTATGGTGATGCGACACATTATCCAACATTTACAGTTAATCCACAAGGTCAATTAACTGCTGCTGGTACTCTAACATTACCACCACCTTCTGGAAATGCTGACGGTGATTTAAGTGGAACATATCCAAATCCAACCGTTGCAAAAATTCAAACCTTTACAGTCAGTAGCACAGCACCTACAAATGGACAAGTGCTTCAGTATAATGGAACGAACTGGACACCTTCAACTTTAGTCTCTACTGGTTGGAGTTTAACAGGAAATGCTGGCACCAATCCTCCAACAAACTTTCTTGGAACAACTGATAATCAATCGTTGATTTTTAAGGTGAATAATAATCAGGCTGGATATATTGGCGTGGATAATGTAACTTTATCAAATACAGCAATTGGTTATCTTTCATGTAATTCTACTATTTCAAATGGTAATAGTGCCTTTGGTTCTAATGCTCTCCATTCCATTAACTCAGCAAATGCAAATAATAATTCAGCATTTGGCAGTGGCGCGTTAAGGTTCAATACAACGGGTTTATGTAACACCGCAGTTGGCACTGCTGCAATGCAAAATAATACCACTGGCACTTTTAATACGGCATTAGGCTTTGATGCACTCACAAACATTACAACGCCACAGTCAAATACAGCTGTGGGTGCCTTCGCTTTACAACTAAACACCACAGGCGCCTACAATACTGCAATGGGATGGGATGCACTCCAATCAAATACAACGGGCGGCTTTAATTCAGCGTTTGGTATTTCTTCTCTTCAAGCGAATATTACAGGTGCTAATAATGTAGCCTATGGAGATAATACATTATTGAATAACATATCTGGAAGTACTAATACTGCCATAGGTTCTGGTGCAATGCAAGGGAATACCAGCGGGTCAAACAATGCTGCCTTAGGAGAACAAGCATTGAGTGATAATACTACGGGAACATATAATACGGCTTTAGGATACACTTCGGGAGCAGGTAATATAACTGGTACATATAATACCTTTGTTGGACATCTTACGCAAGCAAATATTAATAATGCAACAAATTCATCAGCAATTGGATATCACGCTTCTGTTAATGCAAGTAATAAAATAGTTCTTGGAAACAATACGGTTACTGTTATTGGAGGATATGCAAATTGGAGTAATTTATCAGATGGGCGTTTTAAACAAGATGTTAATGAAAATGTTCCAGGACTTGCATTTATCACGAAACTCCATCCTGTTCTTTACCGACTAAACCTTCATAAATTAAATGAACATATGTATGGTGAAAAAGCAGCAGAATATGAAAAGGCAATGGCAGATGGTATTTCAGCAAAGGAAAGAATAGTATACAGTGGATTTGTCGCACAAGATGTTGAGCAAGCCGCAAAAGTTATTGGTTATAGCTTTAGTGGTGTTGTACCGCCACAAAATGATAAAGATCATTATAGTCTAAGTTATTCGGATTTTGTCGTTCCTTTGGTTAAAGGTATGCAGGAACAACAGTCTATGATAGAGCAACTTCAAAAACAAGTTGCAGAATTACAAGCCCAAATCCTAAGTCTCCAAACAAAAAAGTAACAATCTAAAACCTTAAAAATGAAAACAATATTTCTTTTTATAAATATATTACTGTTGAGTATTCCATCCTTTTCCCAAAGCATCGACCATCAGGTAATAGGCTCAACGGGCAACTATAAGGATGCAGGCCCTGTTAAAGCAAGTTCCACAACTGGTGAAACAGTTATTGGTACTTTAGGCACGTCAACATTGGTCGTTACACAAGGATTCCAACAACCTTTGCCATCTGATTTCCAGGTTGGTATCAGTAATAAGGTACCAGAGGGGATTAAAATAAATGTTTATCCAAATCCGACAATGGATAAGGTGACATTAGAATTCTCCTTAACCGTTTCCTTTAATATTGTTATTAAGATATATAATGAATCTGGACAGTTGGTTTATTCCAAGAACGAATTAAACATTCAGAACCATAGCAAGCAGGAACTAGATTTCTCAAAATTACCAACAGGCTATTATTTTATCCAAGTTAGATCTACAGACGGCAAACTTAATCAGGGTTATAAGGTTCAGAAGAAAAATCTTTAATCAATAGAAAAATCTATTGGATTTTACTCTTGGTTCTATAAGTCCATTTTGTAGATCGGAAACATGTTTTTCGTTACATTGCCAAACTTGAAATGGAAAAAAACGGAGTTGCTGAAAACCGTGCATAGAGTAAGCATAATCGACAAAAAAAATTCAAAATGAAAGAAATTTATTTCCTCAAAACCTTGGCAGTAATCATCATCTTATTTACTGCCTTATACGATACAAGCGCTCAGGTTCCACAAGGCTTTAATTATCAGGCTGTACTGCGTAATCCTGATGGAACAATTATGCAGAATCATAATGTTACGATACAATTTTCAATACACAGATCAACACTTGGTGGTAACATAGTGTACCAGGAATTTAAGGATACGACGACAAATAATTTTGGGTTGGTGAATTTGCAAATTGGAAAAGGCAATCCAAATGTTGGAACTTTTTCATCAATCCAATGGGGAACTAATTCTTATTTTCTCCAGGTGTGGGCAAATATTGGTACTGGATTGGTTGATCTTGGTACCACTCAATTTCTTTCAGTTCCATATTCGATGGTTGCCGACACAGCCTTGCACGTAGCCGATGGAGGCAATGCTGGAGGTGATTTAAGCGGCACCTATCCAAATCCAACCGTTGCGAAAATTCAAACCGTTGCAGTTAGTGGTACAGCCCCTACAAATGGTCAAGTGCTTCAATATAATGGAACGAGTTGGACACCTACGACTCAAACATCTTCTGGTTGGAGTTTAACAGGTAATGCTGGTACCGTGGATGGAACAAATTTCATAGGCACAACTGACAATGTCGCCTTTAATTTCAGGGTAAATAACCAAAAAGCTGGAAGAATAGATGTTTTAGGCCCTACTTTTCTTGGTTATAAAGCGGGCAACAACAATACTGCAGTAAATAGCACTGGTATTGGTTTCAATGCACTTTATTCCAACACAACAGGATATGGAAATACAGCCACTGGTGATTCATCTCTTTCTTCAAATACTTCTGGAAATGATAATTCCGCATACGGAGTTGCGTCGCTTTTTAACACAACTACTGGGAGCTTCAATACTGCCTATGGTTTTCGGTCTCTATATTATAACACAACGGGTACTGACAATACTGCCATTGGTGATTGGTCACTTTATCATAACACAACAGGTTCTGCAAATACCGCCAATGGTCTCAAGGCGCTTTATTCCAATACAACAGGTAGTAACAATAACGCTTATGGTGAAAATGCCCTTAGTGATAATACAACAGGAAGTGATAATACAGCTTTAGGATATACTGCAGGATTTGGACAACCCAGTGTGAATTTTAATCAATGCACTTTTATTGGCAATAATTCTTATCCTACTCAAAATCGAACCAATGTAACTATGCTTGGCTATGGAATATTTGATGCACAATGCACAGGAAATAATCAAGTGTGTGTTGGCAATACGGCTATTACAGCAACTGGTCTTCGCGCGGCAGTAACTGGTTGGACGGCATATTCGGACGCAAGGTTTAAAACTAACGTTAAAGAGAACGTTATGGGATTGGACTTTATATTAAAACTTAAACCCGTAACTTTCAATGTAAGACCAAAAGAACTTCACAAAATATGGAATACCCCCGATTCTTTGGTAAATAAAATGGATTTCAGTGAAGCTGAAAAAGAAACCCGTATCGGATTTGTGGCACAGGATGTAGAAAAAGCTGCCAAAGAATGTGGATTCAATTTCCCCGGTATTGATGTTCCCAGAAACGATAAAGAGGTTTACACCTTACGATACGTTGATTTTATAATGCCAATGGTTAAAGCATTACAGGAGTTAAATACACATAATGTGGAACAACAAAAAATGATTGAGGAACTGCAAAAACAAATTGCAGCTTTACAAGCCCAAATTAATAATCAACAAAGCCATAAATAACTGTCCATAATAAAGATGCTTTAATTCCAAATTACTTCATTGAACCGGACAATATTACATTCGAAAATATGTAGGGTAACTGACAGTTCATTAATAAAAAACGGAAAATATTTTTTTTATATAAAATAAAACTATGATATTTGTATGAAAATGTTATTGTTGGACTACTAAGAATAGATTGAACCTGTTAAACGAAATATAATGCGTATCACAGTATTGACTGTACTTTAATCGGAATTGAATAGGGATAGATATGCTTGTGCCTTAAACGAGTATTTAAAAAATCATACTATGGCAATAATTGATTTAGTAAAATGGATGCCTCAGGGAAATCAGACAATATATGCCTATAAATTTCCTGAAACTAATCTTAGCACTTATACACAACTTATTGTGCAGGAATCACAAGAGGCGATTTTATTTTCAAAGGGACAAATTGTCGGGAAATTCGGACCCGGTAAGCACACTCTTAATACGGAAAATCTTCCAGTACTCAGAACATTGTATGGATTACCTTTTGGGGGTAAAAACCCATTTACAGCAGAGGTTTGGTTTGTAAACAAACTCCAGCCTTATAATATTGACTGGAATATTGACAGGATGGACATACAAGATGCCGATTATAATACAGGCATCCCTCTGGTAGCCAATGGCAGATACGGTTTGAAAATCACTGATGCAGAGCGATTCTTAATAAAAATTGTTGGCACAAAGACCTCTTTTGACCAACAAAATTTGACAGATCAGTTTTTTGGAGAATTCTCTACAAAGACAAAATCGACGTTGATGCAATTTATGATTAAAAACAGAATTGGTATAAAACAAATTTCTGCTCATCTCGATAGTATTTCAGAACACTTACGTTCAATTATGCTTCCTTTCTGGGAAAATATAGGATTTGAATTGACTGCATTCTATATTACCAGCATTCAGGTAGATGGTTCAACAGATGTTGGTAAACGTATTCTTGAAGCCATTTCAAGGCAAAGTGCTCAAGCAATTGGTGGATATACATGGCAACAATCACAGGCTTTTGAAGTAGCAAAAGATGCCGTTGAAGGAATGGCCGGCGGGAGTGGAGGACTTTTGGGAGCTGTTGTAGCCGCGAATTTCATGGGTGGATCGGGAGCATCGGGAGGTATAATGCAACCACAATATAATCAACCCACATTCAACCAAAGTAACCCAGGTTCACCAGGTGGGAATCAACAACCGGTTGCTCCTGTAAGAGAAGTTTACTGTTCCAATTGTTCTAAAAAATTTGCAAGTAATTTAAAGTTCTGCCCCTTTTGTGGTGATGAATATTGTCCTTGTCCGAAATGTGGGACCGATAATGATAAAAATGCTAAGCGTTGTGTGAGTTGCGGCCAGCAATTGATGATGGAGCAAATTTTCTGCCCGAATTGCAATTCGCCAATAGCAGCAGGAAGTGCATTTTGCGGTAACTGTGGCAAACCTGTTTCAGAAGGCAAATGTTCACGATGTGGCACACCTTTAACTCCAAATGTTAAATTCTGTCCAAAATGCGGCCAAAAAAATTCATAGCATTAAAATATCTTATTTATGAATACAAAAAAAATATTTTCGATTTTCCTTATTCTATTAGGAGAAGCATTGATAATAGTAAGTTTTTTATACTTTGGGAGAAATTTAACCACAAATATTCTTGTTTTAAATATCATCGTGTCTTCTATCATCTATCTCCTTTGGTTTGTTGAAAAATTCATTCCAATGATCAACCTTAAAGATAAAACACAAAAAGGGGTTGGATCTCTCGGGTTAAAATGGGTTTTCACTTTTCTTTATGCGGTTTCAGCAATTGGAGTTATGGTGGTTTTTAACACTATAAGACCAATTGACGTAAATGCCCAAATTATTTTTCATGGTATTCTCTTTTTTCTTTTGTTGGTGGGCTTATATTTTGTATTTTATTCATCACAAAAAGCCGGGGAGGTGTTTGGTGAGGAAGCGGGGAATCGCAGTCGTCTTGATGAGATAAAAACTTCAACCAAAGAAGTTAAGTTAAAGCTGGATCAGATGGAAAACATTCCTTCCGACATAACTGTTCGAATGACAGCATTATTTGAAAATCTGCGTTTTATATCTCCCAGTAACAATAGGGAAGCAATAACGTTAGAAGCTTCATTTCTAAGGGATATTAAGGTTTTGCAAGATTGTTTATCTGAAATTCCCAATAATTTTGATAAAATTATTGAGAATATCAAAAATTGTGAAGCAACTTTCAAAGAAAGAAAACAGATATTTTCCAATTAATAATCAATTTAATAGTATCAGTATGAAAGGTAAAATTTTTCCGGAAACAAGTAATATTGAGCAGGATCAGGCTAAGATATTATTTAACTATTACCAGCAAATGGCTGAAAAAATTGTTCAGGAGGAAGAACGAATTGAAAAAGAGATTGCCAAACTTGAAGAAGAAAAAACAGTTCTTAATCAGGATCTATCGAAAGCCAAATTATGGAAATGGCTCCTTTGTATATTGATCATTCCATTTATAATATTTATGATCAAAGAAAATGGGATCGTAAAAAAGTTAAATGATCTGGAGGAGAGGATTGGGGAATTTCAGAAACTTCAAAAAGAGATCTTCAGAGATTACAAAGTAAGCAAATTGGGTGTAGCTTATGTACCGATTGCCGATCAAATTAAATATGAGAATAAAAGCTTTATCGTTGATCATACCGGTATGGTTGAAGAGTCTGAAATTAAACTTCAATTATCAAAGCAAAATGATTTGTTAATTGAAAAAATCGCTGATTTGGAAAGACTCTCCTCAGAAGCGCCTTTGGTTGAAAGTTCTAATGATATAGAAGAGATTGATACTGAACAATACTCACGTTCCATGCAACAATTGAATCAACATGATTATTTCGGTGACCTTGAAAGATCATTACGGACAATCTCATTCTGTATGGATGATTTGGATGTTACCTCTGTCTCTTTACCACTCGTAGCAAATGAGAGCAGTTATCTGAATTTCATTAAAGAGTATACAACTTCGGAGGTGCCAAAAGGTGCCCCGACATTCGAAGTATTTGATACAAAAAAACATGATGAGGATATTTCAAAATTCCAGGTGTTAAATAAATTGAAAGACTCATTGTCAAGAAATACAGAACAGTTTGAAGATGTCTTAAAAGGCTTGATGGTCACAATGGCTAATTCTGTCCAGGCAATTTCAGCTTTAAAAATTGCATCAACTGATAAAATTGTATTTGAGTCAAATAAGGTCTTATACAAGATATTAAAATCGCCTTATAATCATTATTCACCTGCATTAGAAGCTGCTGAAATTGAGAGGATACGAAACGAAAACTTTAACTATGGAGATTCTGTTCAGGATTATGTTCCATTCCAGTTAAAAGCAAGTTCCCGTGCAAAATACAACTTGCTATCAGATACTTGGGTTGCTGAAGATGGAAGTTCAACAAATTTCCCATTTGGAGTACACCAGATTCATGAAGAAATTGTTGCCCCGATGGTTCAGAATTTGATGAATGAAACCCGTATAGAAAGAATGAAGATTTACAATCATATTAAGGACCAAAAAATAAATTATTTGAATAAATGGCACCAGGATACAGAAGATTTTTATGGACGGAACAGGGCTGAGAGTGCCGATTTGATTAATTTGATGCGTGGCAGCTTAAGAGATTATGTAGCAGCATATAATACGCTGGCTTCTTTGAAGAAAACAGAAGATAGTATGCAACAATCCGGAGGTTCATTAGATTCAACTGTTGTGACAGCCAATGATAATTCAGCTGAGGTATTCGCGGCTTTTGAATTACAATCAAAGGAATTTCAAAATGTGCAGCTGGATTTTGAAAACTACATGGAACGTCTTAAGGAAGACATTGATCTTAAAGCAGAAAAATTTGAGCATATTGAATACTACGATGCACTCCTTCGTGACGGGAACTCAAAGGATATCGCCGTTGCAGCCAGTGAGGTACACGAACTTGACGAAAGAAGGAAACCTTTGATTACAGTAAATCCGCTTTTTGCCAAAGTTTCTGAAATACCACCTGTTCCAAGTGTTGAAAATTTAACCTATGAACATATTTCCCTGAATCTTCCTGCTATTGCAAAAAATGCGCTTAATGAATTAGATGGAGAACTAGTATCTGATAAAAGCCAGATTATTGCCGATGAAATAATTGAAAGTAATATTGATCCCAAAAATGATTCGATTCCTCCCGAAGAGAATATCATCATTGAAGAAAATTATAAAGTTGATGACGAATCTGCACCGGAGGATACCAAAAATAAAGAAGAGGTTGACGACGATGATTTATAATCAGAGAGAAATAGTAACAGAAATTAATTGACACTTAAGCAGAAATTATGGCAACTTTTAATTATACTGTCGATACTCAGCCAATGGCTAACGAATTAAGCAGTGTTTCCCAACATGTCAATGTGACAACCGGTGCAGTAGTCGCAATGCAAACAGCTGTTATTGCTGCCGAGGGAAAAGCTGCCGACCACGTTTGCAATAATGTAAATAAAGGATTTTATTCATTGATCCGTTCTCAAATATCTCAGAAACTGGCAAAATTGCAAAGTGAAGTTGATTCGAATATCATGCAATTGGTTCAGCAAAAAAATGCATTGACGGGGATAAAAAACCGGATGCAACGTGATTATAATATGATTGCCAGAAGATATATCAAACTTTTTAATGGTCTTAATGTAAATCTGAAGAACAGGGTTTTTGAACTTGATAAACCAACCATTGATTTTGCTTGTAAAGAAATAGATAAAGTTTCAAATAGAACAAAATATTTAACTGCTACTATTCCTATATCTCAACTGGAATCAATATCAATAAGTCAAAAGATAATTGCTTCAAATGTCAAGCTAAGAGGCCTTAATGCTATTAACTCCATGAAATCGTTCATTCATGAGATGAATGTTCAGAAAAATTTGACCGATCAAATATTGATCAATGATAATAGTATAATAAAAGTTGGAAAATGTTATATCCCCGTTGCAATCTATGAGTGTAATCGGGATAGGACGGAGCATAAGAATATCGAAATTGTTTTTTCTGATGGGGACTTGACCTCTGCAGCCAAATCAGATATCAAAAATGCAACATACACAAATTTCCCGCAATTGACATGGTCGTTAAATACTTCTCTTTCACAAGAGATCAATACTGAATTCAACAAATTGGTTTCGGCTTCTTCTAAATCAGCTAGGATAAAAGATTTGACTTTGCAACTGTTTAACTCAACTAACTATCAATCATTATAAATCGAAACAATATGAGTTACACCAGGAGTTATAGAGAAACTGTTTCTAAAACAGTATCCGTTTCGTATCCAAAATCTGATAGTGGGGGAAGTACATCAGTTACTGTTGATATTCCGGTTGACGTTAATATACATGTTGATACAAACCCTTTCGATAAAAGTGTACAACATTGTGGTAATAATGTAGATTTGCTAACGACAGCAGTTGTTGCAACAGAAGCGGCGGAAATTGTCTCAAAAGAGACGAACTCGAAGAAAGTTGCTGATACAATCATAGGAGGTTTCTTCAGTTATATTCGTTCTGAAATCAGTCAGCAGGTTGCTGAACTTTCAAAAAACATAGAAGCACGATTAATGCATATTAGAGAGTTGGCTCAAGCTTGCCTTACAAAGAAAAAGCAAATGGAGGGCGATTATATTAGAATCTCGGGGCGTTATGTAAAAATTTTTGGTGACCTTAATAGTGAATTATCAAATAGAATTTTTGAATTGGACAAGCCTGCGTTTGCCTTTAAGAAAGAAACAGATAATCAAAAAACGAGAACGTCAGATAACGACCTGGTTAATACCGTTGGAATATTTGGTAAAGAAAGCAGTGATTTGCAATCAAAAATCAGTGCTTCAATTGCAAAAAAACGAGCAGTAGATACAATAAATAAGGCAAATTTGTTTCTCCAGCAACAAAAAAAACTAAGCACTACTATCCAACAAAGTATGCTTAATGAAAGTGTATCTTGTTCAATATTTACTCCTGTTTGTTTTTTTGAAACAAAAAATCTTGGAAACCAAATTGATAAAACTATTTTTAGTACTGATTACCTAACTGTTCTTAATAATAAAATCCAAAAAAATAAACTAATTGAACAATTTTCATCAAACTCAATCAGCTGGGATAAACTTACGGTGGACAATCAGAAAAGGATAGTCTTGTATTTTAATACTGAACTTAACAGTAAGTCAATTGAAAGTGAACAGCATGCTATACGTGTAAGGGAAATGATTCAGAAGATTGTAAATATTAGTTCAATAAACGTTATTAATCTTCAACAGGTTTAAAATAATTATACTATGAAAGAATTAAAAGAACTTCGTTTCAATGAAACCAATGTACAACTAAAAGACAATTTAGTAAAAGGATCTATTTTACCTGAAAAAATTGCCGAACTTGAAAGAACGATAACTATACAGGGTAATTCAGTTATTGAAGGTGCTGTTTATGCGCACAAATTAGAAATACAGCAGGGTGATTCTGAAATTCAGGGAGCAGTATTTACACAACTGGAAATGTATGTAAATAGTGAAGCAAAAGGGAATATCTCTTTTAGGAAAAGTGTAGGCTCCGCAAATTCAATTGTATCCCGGGCATTGAATTGTAATTTATTGTTCTACTCGGATATTAATGCGAAAAGTGTTACTCTTTATAATGCATTTGTCGCAGGCAGTATTTATGCTGATGAAATCATCCTGCAAAATTGTGTTGTTATCGGCGGTGTATTTGCAACCCAAAACATAGATGTTACCAATTCCGTTATGGGTACTTTTAATAGCCCGTCTGTAAAGGCTGCACAGCAGATCTGGCTATTACTTCCAAGTGCATTTTCAACCGAAAAGATCATTACTATACCCGGAACAAAATTTTTTAATTTGAGTCTGGCAGACCTTGGCTCTCTTTATAAAGGAAGTGTACAATCGGAAAAGTCCGGCAGAATTGAAATGAATCTTGACACCGACGAAGTTAAAACCACTCTTTCAAATGAAGAAATGCAGAAAACTATACGTAGTTACACTGTAGTCGGCAAGGTATTGGCTGCAGATCTTCTGGATATGGATAAATTTCAGAATCATTTCTTACTTACTGCTGCCAGTTTAGGTTCTCAGTTACTCAAAAACTATGACATGGGTGTTAATGACAAAGGCGAAACAGTAACGATAACTTTTGAAAAAATCAGAGACTTTTTCTTTAACATTCTACATGGAAGAATTGATGTACAGGAAATCAATGGGAAATTTGATATTTCAGATATTACCGGGAAGTTTAATTAGATGATAGAATAACTCTTATTGATCTTGTATTTACTGTATACACAGGAAATAGTTTTATGTTAACCACTGGTGTTTTCCATTCCTAAAGTATTTGGCTTGACCAGCTTGATAAAAACAACTCGATGGAAAAGTCTGGTTCCAGAGACCAAAACAACAACGTCAGAACCTCATTAGATTATTGCGACTCAATGTTTCACCTATATAGCTCCATTAGGCCGTGAATGATATAAAAATGATAATTGAAAGAGTCTACAAGGATTACAGTCCTGATAAGATTTCGAATGTTCCTAGTATCCTTGAGAAATATAAAGGCAAAAATGCTGAGTTGTTATCAAAAATTTCCGAGAAATACAAGCTACACCTTGAAGATTACATTTCTATTGATTATCTAAGGTTGGTAAAAGAAATTTTAACAAAACATGATCCGGGCAATGTTTCAACTGCTTCCTCTTTACTTGCAAGTTATACTGGCCGTGAAAAAGAATTGTTGAAATCGCTAAGTGAGAAATTTAAAAGCAATTTTAATGACCTGATCATTTTGATCTATTTATCAGGATTCTCCTTGCAATATTTGCCCCAAGAGAATCCTTCAATCGTTTCTGAAAAAATTCCTGTTCCTTCTCAGGAGCATGTCTTGTATCCGAATGCAATACCGGCAGGTAAAGGTTCAAAAAAACTGTTAATAGGAATTATAGCAGTTGGTTTAATCATTCTGGTAGCTATAGTATTATATTTCAGTGGAGTTTTTAATTCAAGTAAGCCGGCAAATAGTATTGGTCCTAACTCAACTTCTTCAGGCACGATCGGCGAGAGCAGCCATTCAATAGATAAAACATCTAACAATACTCAAAAAAAAACATCAAACGTAACTTTAAATCCTAAAAGTAAAGCTACTACTTCAAATTCAAAAGGTAAAGTTTCATCAAAATCATTGAATTCAGGCACAACAAATTCAAATAATGGAACCGTAGTCACAAAAGCATATACAGGGAATGTTGGTAAACTTGGCGCTTCTTATAATCTAACTTGGAATTCTGATGGAACAATTGAAGGAACATATTATTATCCCCAAAGATCAAATATTACGTATATTTTAAAGGGAAAAGATTTTAAAAATGGAACTATTCAATTGACAGAATATACCGGGAATAATATAACTGCCATTTGCAATTTATCTTTACACGGGAACTGTTACCTTGGAGAAATGAAAAACACAGACGGAAGAATACTTAAAATGACAATTTGCCAAGATAATAAAATTGAGAGCTCAGGAGACCAATTATCGACCAGTTCTCAAGGTAGGTTTCCTTTCACGGCAACAAGGTTGGTGGATATTTCTGATTTATCTGGATTGAGCAAACAAGATTTGAAGATCATGAGAAATGAAATTTTTGCAAGACATGGATTCATCTTCAAGACCCCAGAAATGAAAGCATACTTCACAGCTCAAAGCTGGTATCATGGTCAATATGATGATGTTGTTTTGATGCTCTCAAATATTGAAAAACAAAATGTAATCCTGATTAAAAAATATGAGTAGGTTTTTTTTTTGCTCTTATCCTTTTTGTTCATCTATATTTTGAATGTGGGATTTGAAATTTCCTGCATGTTATAAAAACATGCAATTTCTAAATAAATCTATTTCCCAATGGAAAATATTAAAATGATCATTGAAAAAATCTATCGGGATCACAATCCTGATAAGATTTCGAATGTTCCGGGAATCCTTGAGAAATATAAAGACAATGATGGTGAATTGTTAGCAAAAATTTCACAGAAATACAATATTCACCTGGATGATTACATTTCTGTTGATTATCTGAGGTTAATAAAAAAAATTTTAACAAAATATGATCCGGTCAATGTTTCATCTGCTTCCACTTTACTTGCAAGTTATGTTGGACGGGAAAAGAAATTGCTTACGACCCTTGGTTTAAAGTTCAATACCGGCTTCAATGATATCATCGTTTCTATCTATTTAACACCATCATCTGATCAGGGACCCGCTGCAGAAAGTGAAAAACCATCTGCGGTTACGGAGAAGATAGAATCACAAAAAAGGGAGATCCCTGATAAAAGAAATCCTAAAAAACTCAGGATAGGTATCATTGCTTGCAGCGTTGTAATAGTTGTTTTGGCTATATTCTATTTTAGTGGTTCGTTTCGACCCGGGATGACGGGTCCTGTGAAGAACAATAACTCGTCACCGGCCGTAACATCAGTCAATAGTCCAACGACGAATAACCCTCAAAATCCTCCTCCTTCGCCAGAATCAATGAATACCGAAACCCGGGAAGTATCAACAACGCAGCAAACTAATGCCCCACAAAATCCTCCTCCTACATTAGATCAGGTAAAAAACGGAACCCAAGATGAATTGGCAACGCAGCAAACTATAGGAGCAAATCCTTATGGAAATGGCAACGGTAAAATAACTATTTTCAAAACCTGCAATGATTGTCAGGATGTAAAAATTTCAATCGATGGCAATTACATTGGCGTTCTATCACAAACATTCAACTCTACAAGTGTTCCTTCCTGCGATGCTGATGGGACAATCTCAAAAGTTCTTTCGTCAGGCCGGCATCATTTATCTGGCCAGGATAGTAATAGAACAAGTTGGGATATTTTGATTTCTGTACCAGAGGGAAAATGTTTATTACAAGAGATAAAGAAAGGCAATGATGTAAATCCTAATCTTTAGGGGAACTGGAAACGGAAAATCAACTTTTTTTAAAACTTGTAATTACTGCCCGGACTTTGTAGACATTTCCATTCATGGTAGATCTTTTGAGACATTAATACAAACTTGCGAAGGAAATAATCATATGGTTGAAGTTGTGATCTGTGAGTAGAACTTTACGAAATGTTGAAACGAGGTAGACTATAACCTACTTTTTTAGCTATATAAATTCATTAGGCTGTGGATGATATAAAAAAGATAATTGAACAAATCTACCGGGATTTTAACCCCGACAAGATTTCAACTGTTCCAAATATACTTGAGAAATATAAAGGCAAAGATGCTGAATTGTTATCAAAAATTTCCGAGAAATACAAGCTTCACTTGGAGAATTATATTTCTATTGATTATCTAAGGCTGGTAAAAGAAATTTTATCAAAATATGACCCCGTCAATGTTACATCTGCTTCCTCTTTACTTGCAAGTTATACTGGCCGGGAAATAGAATTGTTAAAAACGCTTGGGGGAAAATTTAAAACCAATTTTAATGACTTGATAATTTCGATTTACACATCAGGTCTACTCTTGCAAAGTCCGATTAAGGAGAATTCTCCTACCTTATCTGAATATTCAAATACTGTTTTCCAGGAAAATAAAATTCATCCCAATACCAATACTACCGTTAATAGTTTAAAAAATCTAATGATAGGCATTATCAGCGCCAGTGTAATTATTTTGACAGTATTAATATTATATTTCAGTGGAGTGTTTAATCCTGGCAAGAAGGTAAATAAAATTGTTCCAAACAATGCCTCTTCTGGTAACTTGAATGAAATCAGGAATTCAAATGAACAGGTAAATGCATCGAAAACTTCTCCATCAATTCCTGACAATAAATCCCAACCTAATGCAAATCAAAAGGTAAACCAACATAATACTGGGTATTTTTATATCATTAGCGCTGCTGCAGTTAAAACAGAGAACCAAGCTAAAGCAAAAGCTACCGAACTCAGGAAAAATAGTAATTCAACAGGTTACTTATGGATCCCTGACTATGCCTCTTTAAGTGGTGCTCAATATTACTGTGTTTACATTGGACCATTTTACACACAACATGCCTGTGAAGTAGCTACAGAGGAATATAGAAAGTTACATCCGGAAGCATACGGATTACTTGTTTCCCAAGAGAGAAAGAGGGTTCAGATCAATGGAATAAGCAAAGTCGTGGTGACGCAGAAATAATCTTCATTGAACCTTATTTGGCATGTATATGGCGGCGTTACACTTCTGTCTTTTCATCAATGATGGTGTAGATCCTCAATGTTGAGAACACTTCAACTTGTTGTCGAAAAAAGAGCCAAACTAGTGCAAACCCGTTCAGAACATGAAAGATTCGAGGTTTCTTCCAATGAATTCAATTGCACCAAGAGGCTGAATGATTCCAACTGGAATATTAGGATCAATTATTAACACATTTTTCACTGATAATAATATTACATAAATCTTTATAATCCATATTATGCATGTCAAGTAATTCCACTTTAACAAACTTTATGTCAATGGAGCAACTATTGGAATTTCAGGTTGCTTTTGCAAATGAAAAACCATTAACTCCTGATAGGTACTTGAAAGGTGGCAACAGAGAGGTCATATTAAAAGTAGCTGCTCGCTTTTTAAGTTTCAAATCATTTGGCTCAAAATTCAAAGACAACATAGAATTTCTTCAAGCCATTTTTGGACCAGAAAATAATGACTTTGCAAATAAAATCTATGATAAAATTAGGATTATAGAAGGATCAGGAATAAAAATAAACATTACTAATCCTCAAAGTAGTTTGAAGCTTTTTGAATTCTTCTTTGAAAAAGGGGATCAAAGAGATGCACAATCACATGCAGAATTTGAAAGAAATATGTTCAAAGCTTATTTGGTTTTTAATTCTGAATTCACTCACAATCAACGTTTATCATTCTCCTCAACTGAAGAACTGAGGGGGGACTTGAAGATTCCTATGATCTTGTTTTGTATGTCTTATCCAGTATCCGATAAGACAAATTATGATATTAATCAGATATGGACAACACAATTGATTAAAGCAACATATCTTTTTCAGTTTTTAGAGTGCAATTTAAAAACAAAACTATTATTGGATGCATTTTTAGCTCATTTCAATTGTTTGTCATGGCAAGAATATCTTAAAAACCTTTTGCCACTGACAGTATCTGTTATTCAAAACGATAGAGAAGTACAGACGGATATTGTCGTGAAACATGATGAAAATTTCAGCAAAGGTTGTGCCTTTATTGAGAGATTAATTGTTCAAGATAGTGACGAACTTGACCAAAATGATTTTCTGACTTTAAGGGCTAGGCCATTCTACAAGGTTAGAGATGGCGTTTACCGAGTTATTTTCCCTTTGTTTGTAGTAGAAAAGATTTTTAAAGGTGCTTATTTTCTTCTTCGAGATGTAAATAACATACTTCCATCCGGGCAACAAATACAAGGTTTTAAATCAATTTATTGTCATGAATTCTCTGAAAAGATATTATTATATAATATATTAGAGATAATCTACCCCGGAAAGTGTATTAGATTTTCCGGAAAAACATTAGCCGAAATGAAAATGGATGGTGCACCTGATTATTATCTAAGAAAGGGCAAGGATATCCTTCTTTTTGAATCCAAAGATTTTCTAATCAGGGCTGATAAAAAAGTTTCTTTCAACTTTCATATATACGAAGAAGAATTTGCTAAAACGCTGTATTACCAAGATTTACCTAATGGCAAAGAAAAAGCGGGAGCGGTAATGCAAATAATCACAAGTATTCGAAGAATATTGAAGAAGGAATTTCCTGTTGATACTGAATACAATTACAAAGAAATTTCCATTTATCCAATACTTATTACCCACGACCACCAGTATGATGCACCTGGCTTCAATTTTCTTATCAATTATTGGTTTCAGGAGGAACTTGAACGTTTAAAAGAAGAAGGTTTATTTATTTATCATGTCAAACCTTTGGTCGTGGTCAATATTGATTCTCTCATTTATCATCAAGTGGGTTTATCTGAAAACCTCCCATTTCATGAAGTTCTTAATGCCTATCACGGACACTCCCAGATCAATCAAGGAATAAAATTTACCACTACTCCTGAAGTAGTACAATATTTTATGAATAAACTTATCCCTTTTGCCCTTTTCATTGATAGATTATTTTTAAACCGAGGCATTGTTAAACAACCGCCAATAATGGACTTCGTTGGACCTGCTTTATTCAAAGAGGAATTTGAGAAAAGAAAAAAGCCTAAATCAACAAGTTAATCATGTAAATTATTACCTGTTAGAGGTGTCACCAAATTTCCTTGTCTATCCAATAAATCCTGTAATTTTGTTACTATCATTTACAAAATCCATACTGCCAAATTTACCATGAACGTAAATTACACTTTTTCCTTCACCGGTGCTTCGGCTTTGATCTCAGAAACGATCATCATTGCCGAAGAATACAATCGGTTGAAAGATTGGAAGGCAGTCCGGAGATCCTTATTGGATAATAATTTATTGAACAAAATTAAACAGGCAACCTTTACAAGAGAATTTAGAGAAATTAAAAAACGGCTATCCTTGCTGACTTCAGATCAATTAAATTTATTGATCCAGGGGAGCCTCGATGATGCAAAATCAATTATTTTATTATCCCTGGCAAAAACGTATCCTTTTGTTAAAGACTTTATTATTGAGGTACTTCGTAATAAATATTTGATGTTTGATACTGAATTAACAGAAACAGACTACAATAAATTCTTTAATACCAAAAGCCTCACCCATAATGAGTTGAACACAATTACCGAATTAACGGCAAAAAAAGTAAAGCAGCGGGTTTATACTTTATTGGACCAGGTCGGTTTAATCACCCGCGCAAAAATTGGCACGATTTTAAAACCTGTTTTAAGCAGTAAGTTCGTTGAGGTAATTATTGAGGATGATCCCGCTTTTTTGATGGCATTCCTATATTCTAAAGAAGAGATAATAAGCTTAATACAAAAACTGAAGCATGCCTAGAAATCAGACATACGATCCCCCACAGCATTTTGAGGGCCTTTTTAAAATACTCTCAAGTCAGAGATTTTTAAAAAAGGAGGGGTTAGGCGGTGAGTTACCTTTCTTCATTCACTCTTTCCCGGTTAGCCAGCAACAAATAGTGAATGCAAACATTCAATCATTGGTTAAACGCTTGCAAAATGAAGGCATTGAAATTTTAGAAATCAATCTGTATAAATTGTGTGTTGATATTTTAAAAAGGGCAAACCTATTCGATCAAATTATAGCGCAAGAAAAAAAAATATCTAAACTTCGATTAAATAGGATTTTGGTAAGTAGTTTGAATATTGAAAAAACAGTTATACCTGAAATCCATACGCGCCATGCCGATAGTAATGCCATGATCGTTTTCTTAACCGGGGTTGGAGAAGTTTTCCCTTTTATACGATCGCATAGCATTTTAAATAACACACAAACACTTGTTGGAAATATTCCGTTAGTCATGTTTTTCCCAGGGTCTTACAACAACAAAACCCTTATCCTGTTTGAATTGATCAAAGACGAGAATTATTACCGCGCTCACAACCTTAATGATTATAAAATCTGATATGATACAAAAAGAATTATACCTCAAGGATATTGCCCGCCCTATTGAGGGAGTAATCAAAGCCAATGATGACAGGCACCTGTTGCAGGAGTTGGAAGAGTATGTCATGACCAATGAACTGTTAGGTATTTCCAACAGGAACAAAATGCTTCCCGGCTTATTTGAGGAATTGACGAAAAGCAACTTCAACAGCAGCATCTGGATTTCCGGTTACTTCGGTTCTGGCAAGTCGCATTTGCTTAAAATGCTATCCCTTGTGCTAGAGAATAAAGAGATTAAGGGAGTTAAATGTGCAGATGTGTTTGCTAACAAAGCAATTGATGATTTTGAGCTTGAACGGAATATCAAGAAAGTAGCTTCGATACCAACTGAATCAATCCTGTTCAATATTGCAGCCAAATCAGATGGTATTACCAGCATGGGTTCTGTAATTGATCCTGTGTTGAGCATTTTCCTCAAGGTGTTCAATGAACTTTTAGGTTATGACCCTTTGAATCCGGAAATAGCTGAAGTAGAAAGGCATTTGGAGAGTATTGGTAAATATACTTTTTTCAAAACAGAATACCAGAAGCGATTCAACAAGAGCTGGGAAAAGGGACGGGAGGCTATTTTCTTAAATCAAAACGAACTCGCTGAGATATACGCAGAGATTAAATCAATCAGTACTGATGAAGCTAATCGCTTTATTGATAATGTGATAAACAACTATAAGCTCGATATAGAAGGCTTTGGCGAATTGGTAACAAAGTATATCAAATCTAAACAGCCCGGTTTCAGACTTGTTTTTTGTGTGGATGAAGTAGGTCAGTTCATTGCAGAAAATGTACGATTGATGTTGAGTGTACAAACTATTGCCGAAACCCTTTCATTTAAAACTCAAGGTCAATCCTTTCTGATTGTTACTTCTCAGAACGATTTAAATGCCACTATCGGTGATTTAAATGCCCGACAAAAGCATGATTTTTCACGTATTTTAGGCCGCTTTTCCATTAAACTTCCACTCACCAGTGCCAATGCCGACGAAGTAATTCAAAAGAGGTTACTGCTTAAAAATGACGATTCGAACAAATTGCTTACCGGTATTTATAACAAAGAACAAAATAATGTAAAAACACTATTGAAATTTAATGAGAGTTCAAGGCAATATCAAACTTACCGTGATGCAGAGCATTTCGTTAATACTTACCCGTTTATCCCTTACCAGTTTGATCTATTTCAGGCCGCTATCAAGGCCTTATCCGATCACAATGCATTTATTGGAAGCCAGCAATCTGTAGGAGAACGTTCAATGCTTGGCGTATTTCAGCAGGTAGCAAAAACATATGCGGAAAAGGATGTGAGCAACATCGTTTCATTTGCCAGAATGTATGAGGGTATTAAGGATGTTTTACAAAGCAACATTCAGAGTGATATACTTCAGGCAGATAGATGCATTGATTCTGATCTGGCGAAAGAGGTGCTAAAGGCTTTGTTCCTTGTGAAGTATGTAAAAGGGTTCCATGCCAGCATTAGTAACCTTGCCATTCTCTTATTACCCAAATTCGATGTTAACCTTGCAGAATTTCACAAACAAGTGCAGGAAGCATTAAATTTATTGGAAAACCAAACCTACATTCAAAGATCAGCCGTTGACTTATATGAATACCTTACCAATCAGGAAAAGGATGTAGAAAATGAAATCAAGAGCACCGAAATTGACCAAACTGCCCCGGGTGAACTTTTGGGCAGCTATCTTTTTGATGAGATCCTCCGTGATTCCAAAGTCAAATTAGACACCAACAATCAGCCTTATGAGTTTGGGAAGAAACTGGATGATAATGTAATTGGACGGGACAAAGATTTCTATGTCAATTTCATTACCCCATTAAATGCCAACTCAGTTACCACAGCAAATATTAACATGTGGTCTGCCGGTCGCCCCAACGATTTAATTGTTTATTTACCGGAGGATAAAAGACTAATTGATGAGTTAAAGTTAATCAAGAAAACAGAAAAATATTATCAAACCACCAATTCTCCTGCACTGGATGCGACAAAACAGCGTATCCTGTCTGAAAAGGCACAACAAAACCAGGACAGGAAACGAGCCGTTTTGAATCAATTGAGAGAAAGCATTGGCGATGCCAGGATGCTGCTGAATGGATCTGATTTGACTGATATTGGAAGCAAAGACCCTAAGACAAAAATAATCCAGGGCGTTCAGCAACTCATCAAAACGATATATACCAACCTCAAAATGCTTACAGTTGATTTTACCGAGGCTAACCTGCAAAAAATAATTCAAAGCCAGGATGACGTATTGTTTAAAGATACCCTGCACGAAGTAGAGATTGAAATACTTAATCGTATTCAACGCAATAAGACAGGCCACGAAAGGACGACTATAAAAAGTCTGGTTGATAGCTTTTACGCAAGGCCTTATGGCTGGTATCAAACAGCTGTTCTGTGCATTATTGCCAAACTGTACAAGCGGAATAAAATCAGTTTAAAACAGGACGGTAATAATTTGGAAGACAGAGGGGTACTAGAAGCGTTGCAAAAGAACAACCAATATGCCAACACAATCATAGAACTGGAAGAGGAAATACAAAATACACAGATTCAGAAACTGAAGAATTTTTACCAGGAATATTTCAATGAACCTAATCTTGGCAATGAGCCAAAAGAGATTTCCCGGTTATTCAAACAAAGGTTGGAAAAAGAGGTAAAGGATTTTTCTGAGATGTATATCCTTCGAAGCCACTTTAAATTTCTGGAAGTGTTGGGTGAACCACTTGGACGTTTGAAATTAATCGCTGAGAAAGAGCATCCTTATTTTTTCAATGCATTGGACCAATACCAGGATATGCTGCTGGACGACAAAGAAAACATATTAGAAGTAGTAAAAAAGTTTATGAACGGCGCTCAGCGTTCTATTTTTGAAAATGTGTTGTTCTATCTGGAAAGTAACAATGCTAATTTCGATTACATCGGCAATGACAGTCTCACAACATTAAGTGCCGTAGCTGAAAGCTCTGCCCCTTATAAAGGCACATTAATGCAAGAGGCAAAGGCAGCATTGGAATCGATTCAAAAAGAGGTTTCCGCACAACAAAAAGTTGAACGGGTAAGTGCCACAGAAGCCATTCTTCAAAGCATGTCCAAACTTAAATCTTTTGCTGAATTTAAAAAACTTAAAAACAAACAACAAGAGGAGATCACCGCTCCTTTTGAAAAAATCATCAAAGAAATTGAACAGGAAAGATTTATTGGGAACATACGGACCAAGGCAAACAATACAACAACTGATCTGTATCAAAGACAGTTGGAATTGATGATGCGATTGGCCAATCCCCCAAAACCTGTTGAACCGGGAAGTCCGGAGCCACCAAAACCCAAAGTGGTTTTTGTAATGAAGGACAGTGTTAAAATTAACTTCACGAAACCTGCACTGGAAACCAGGCAAGATGTGGAAGATTATTTGGCTGCATTGAAAGAGCAGTACTTAAAAATTATTGACGAAGACAAACGCATCTCATTATAAAATCGTAAAAAATGATCATACACTTAGCCACCGACAATCCAAAACCAGTCGAACAAAAAGTTCAGAAATTGTTTTTGCAAAAGTTATATATAAAAGTCGTTGATGATAAAATGCTCCCCAATAAAGAAGATCATATTTCTGCAATTCTCAAAGATGTAATTGCCATTGCAAAAGCAGAATTCGATATAGATAAAGCATTGAAAATTGCACTTAAGGAACAAGAAAGATATCGTTCAATTCCTGATACTAAAAAGAATAAATTAAAAGAGGTTTCTGTTGAGTTTGCAGTTGAAATTGATGCTTACATTACGTATCTCAGTGGTTTAGAGGAAGGTTTGTCTGATGACGAGCTATACATGAATGTGCTTACTGTTTTAAACTGTGATCCAGATTGCTTTGAAAACAAGATGCGGGAATTAATCATGGAATCATTAAGTCAAAAGTTTTCAAAGACTGAAGCTGAGAAAAAAGGTCTGGATTACAATTTACTTCTTAGCACTTATTCAAGCCATATAATAATTCTTGCATCGAATGACTGTGCAGAAGCTGCTGCTGAAGAATATTATTATTCTAATAAGGACTTTTATCTTAAAAATAATCTCGGCGTAGATTTCATCAAGGATGAACTTGAACGATTTAAACCTCTTCTATCTGAAGAAATTAACGCCTATAAATTAGCCGTATCTCTACAGACTCAAAATGCTGAAATTCCAATGATCCTGGCGATGACCAAAAAACTTTTAAATCTTGCAGACTAATTGACTATGAATACCAACCAGCTCAAACGCTTCGCCAAAGATGCCCGAATTAAATTGCTTGACCAGGTTGGCCGGAAACTGGAATTTGTGCTTGCCAACAAAAGTCAAAGCTTTATTGATACTTATGCAACAGAGCTTTCAAATCTCAAAAACAAGGAACAGAATGCAGGCAAAGAGCAAGTGATTGAAATGGTGGCATACACCTGGTTTAACCGCTTGATTGCATTTCGTTTTATGGATGCAAATGGTTATATGACACCCAAAGTGGTTACGCCACTGCCGGGTATGACGAATCCCGAAATTTTACATAATGCTTTAGGTGGCAATATAGAACCAGAATTGCATCTCGATCGACCACGACTGAGTGATTTATTAGACGGAAAAACAGCCGCTATCGATACCCACACCGAAGCATATAAAATGCTATTGGTAGCCTCATGCAACCAATGGTATAGTGCCATGCCCTTTATGTTTGAACGCATCAGCGATTATACCGAGTTGCTGCTCCCCGATGATCTGCTTAGTGAATACAGCATTGTGGCTGATATTCAAAAAGGCATGAGTGATGAAGATTGCCAGCAAGAAGAAATATTAGGATGGCTTTATCAATTTTATATCTCTGATGAAAATGAAAGATTAATAAAGTCTAAAAGCGTTTATAAGAAACACGAGTTAGCACCAGCCTCGCAGTTGTTTACACCAAAATGGATCGTGAGATACATGGTTGACAATACATTGGGACAATTGTGGTCAGAAATTAATCCTTCAACAGCCATACTTAGTCAACTTGAGTATTACATCAAGCCAGCTTATGAAAAACAATTACAACCTCGCCCCAAAAAGAAACTCGAAGAAATTAAATTCTTTGAACCATGTGTAGGTTCTGCTCATATTCTTTCTTATGCCTTTGATGTTTTCTACCTAATGTATGAAGAACAAGGTTATCAACCAACTGAGATACCTGAATTGATTATCAAACATAATCTGTTTGGTGTGGATATAGACGAAAGGGCTGTTCAAATCGCCTCTTTTGTGCTAATTATGAAAGGTAAAAGAAAAAACAGCCGATTCCTGAGAAAGAACATCAAACCTAACATTGCTTATTATGAAGATTTTGAAGGTGATGCTAAGCTCAATAATTGTAAAGAATTGGGTTCTTTGGTGAATGTTGAACCGAATGAAATCAATTTGATTAAAGTGGATGAAGGTTCAGTATTTGCCGATAGACAGCGCAAACTGAAACAACTTTATACTTTTCTTGGCCAACGCTATGATTGTGTGGTCACTAATCCACCTTATATTTCCTCTGACAGAATGGAGGGTTCAATTAAGCAATTCTTAGAGGATAATTATCCTTTTTGTAAATCTGATTTATTCGCTGCATTCATGATCAAATGTATTGAACTTACAAATCATAATGGATTAATTGGTTTTATATGTCCTTTCGTGTGGATGTTTAATAAGTTTTATGAAAAAATGCGCAAACATGTTATCAATAATGCTACAATAAACAATCTCATTCAATTAGAATATAATGCTTTTGAACCCGCTGTTGTTCCTATATGTACCTTTACATTACGGAATAAAATAATAGATGCGGATGGTGATTATATTAAGCTATCTGAGTTTAGGGGACACTGGAATCAGCCAATAAAAACCTTAGAGGCAATACATGATCCAAATGTCAATTATCGCTTTATAGCAAACCAAAAGGACTTTGGTAAAATAGAGGGATCTCCTATATCATATTGGGTAACCAATACTGTAAGGGACATTTACAAAAAATCTAATAGTCTAGAAGTTATTGCCGATCCCAGGCAAGGCATGAAAACTAGTGATAACGATAGATTTATACGAATTTGGCACGAAATATCATTTTCAAAAATCGGGTTTAATAAAAAGAATAGAACTGAAGCCAAGGAGAGTAAATTAAAATGGTTCCCATATGATAAAGGCGGGAGTGTGAGAAAATGGTATGGCAATAATTATTATATAATTAATTGGGAAAAAGATGGTGAGGAGATTATTCAATTAGCTACAGAGTTATACAAAACTCCCACCCGCACAATAACAGCAATGAGCTATTATTTTAAAGAAGGCTTAACTTGGTCAGCTTTAAGTAGCAGTACGTTTTCAATCAGATACACTACTCATGGTTTTTTATTTGATGCCAAAGGTTCTAAACTTTTCTTGAAACCTGAAAAATCTGAATTGACGTATACGATCTTAGGATTTATGAATTCATCATTAGTAAATTATTTACTTGGTGTTACATCCCCAACTTTAGATTATAATGCCGGGCCTATAAAAAAGCTTCCTTTTAATGAGACTGATATTACTCTTAGTTTAAAAAGAGAAATAGATGATCTTGTAAAAAAATGCTTAATAATAAGCAAAGATGATTGGGATTCTAGAGAAATTTCATGGGATTTTCAGGGAAACCCTCTAATTAATTTTAAACAGAAAATTTGTAAGGGTGCATTTGAGTTGTTCGCAAAATACTGTACTGATCAATTAATTTCATTAAAACATTCTGAAATCGAGCTCAACAAAAGGTTTATTAACCTCTATAAGTTAAACGCCGAATTAAATCCGGAGGTACCTTTTGATAAATTAACCATTTTACAAACTGAGTTAACTATTGAAAAAGATGAAATAAAGGTTGACTTGTACATTGTTTTACTTCAACTTATTAGTTATTCAATAGGCTGCTTATTTGGTCGTTACAGTTTCAATAAACAAGGCCTTATCTTAGCCAACAAGGGAGAAACCTTACAGGATTTTCTCAAGCAAGTGCCCAATCCAAGTTTCATGCCTGATGAAGACAACATTATCCCCGTTTTGGATAATGAATGGTTTACCGATGATATCGTTGGGAGGTTCAGGGTGTTCTTAAAAACAGCTTTTGGTGAGGAACATTTTGAAGAGAACCTCAGATACATTGAAGATGCAATTAGCAAAGATATAAGAAAGTACTTTGTCAAAGACTTTTACAACGACCATGTTAAAAGATACAAAAAGCGGCCTATCTACTGGATGTTCAGTAGTCCCAAAGGTCATTTTAAAGCGCTAATATACATGCACCGGTACCAGTCTGATTTGTGCAATAAATTGCTGAATGATTATTTGCAGGTCTTTATCAGCAAACTGGAATCTTCCAAAAAAAACCAAACTATGTTCAGCTTGCGGGAAGACATTTCTGCCCGTGAAAAAAACGCAGCCCTCAACGAGATAGACAAGCTGGAATTAATGCTCAGGGACTGTCGTCAATATGAAAAAGCATTGTTTACTATTGCCACCCAAAAGATCAGTATTGATTTGGATGATGGCGTGAAAGTAAACTACCAGAAGTTTAAAGAGGTATTAGTATCCATTAAAGGATTAGAAAAAGAAGATGAATGATAACTGCTGAAGATATAAAGCTATTGGTTGCCAGTGGTGAGGGCTACAATGCAGAGTTTAAAGTTTCGGTTCCATCCAAGGTAAAGGAACTGTCGGAGGAAATTTGCGCTTTTGCCAATGCTGCCGGTGGTGTTTTGGTGATTGGAGTTAATGATGCCAACGAAATAAAGGGAGTTGAGATAGACAATGCCAAACGCTCTGCAATTCAGAACAGTATTGGCGAAATTACACCGGCATTACATTGTTCTGTAGAAATGGTCAGGGTAGATGATAAAACAGTAGGCGTAATTGAAGTGCCTTCAGGGCTGAAAAAGCCGTATGTATTGTCGGGTGCTATTTATGTCCGTATCGGTCCGAATACGCAAAAATTGACTACTGCCGAACAGATGCGGGATTTCTTTCAGCAGGCTGAAAAGATTTATTTTGATGAAGCGCCTTGTATCGGATTTATTCCTTCATCCGATGTGGACTTTGATATCCTTTCGCATTTCAGAGCCGAAGCCCATTTGAGTACCATCATGCCAAATGAACAAATTTTCACCAACCTGAAATTGTATAACGACGAGCATCAGTTTAAAAACGGGTCTGTTTTATTCTTTGGTAAAGAACCTCAGCAGTTTATCGAGAAGGCAATTGTCCGTTGTATAGCCTTTCAGGGGGTTGACAAACGTTTTATTGCAGATGATCAACCCTTTGGTGGTCCTCTTTATTTACAATTCACCAAAGCCATGCAATGGCTAAGGAGTAAATTAAGTGTTCGGTACGACATTGAAGGCCAGGGCGCCGGACCCAGGAAAGAAATCTGGGAAATTCCTGAAACAGTTTTAAAGGAAGCAATAATCAACTCCTTATCGCATCGTGACTATTACGATAAAGGAGCAGTGATCGCTATTGAGCTATACGATGACCGGGTTGAAATCAGCAATCCAGGTGGATTGGTAAGCGCCATTCCTGAATCGGAATTTGGAAAGCGAAGCCATTCAAGAAATCCGCTCATTTTTGGCCTTTTTGCCCGGATGCATTTGGTTGAGCAGATCGGTTCCGGCATCGGTCGTATTAAGGATCTGATGAAAGAGGCTGGACTTCCCGAACCTGATTTTCAGAAGGAAGGTATGTTTTCCATTATACTTCGTCGTCCTCCAAAAGCTACACAGAAAACTACACAGAAAACTACACAGAAAACTACACAGAAAACTACACAGAAAACTACACAGAAAACTACACAGAAAACTACACAGAAAATTCTCGAGCTGATAATGGAGCAAAATGAAATCACTACTGCCGAAATTGCCGAGACCTTGGGATTGAGTAGAAGTGCAATAGCAAAAAGTATTGCCTGGCTAAAACAAAATGGAAAGATTAAACGCATTGGACCTGATAAGGGCGGACATTGGCAGGTAATACCAAAAAACTAATACCCAACAAATAATGCAAGACCTTTTTACAATAAATACAAAAGTACAAGCCGCTTTGGAGAAATTGTTCCGGCAGTACAGGCTCATATTTTGGTATGACGATAAAACTGAAATGACCGGCCTGTTTCAAAGCCTTCAGATACCGGAAGTAGATAAAGTCGTAATTGAAAACAATGAGTTTACACTCAAGCATAAATTACTTGTTGAACACCCAACACAGCGTTTTTTAATCTATCAGCCAAATGCAAAACCAGAGGACACTGAAAACTGGTTGCTCGATTTGCTTTTATCCAACTATGAGTTTCACACAGAAGCTTCATCATTGTATTTGCAAGACCTTGAACTGCCTCAGGAATTTAAAGCATTAATACAGCAACACGAAGAGTTCTTTGCCAATGAAAAGCGCATCAACGATCTAAAAGCATTACTTGAGCCGGAAGACATGGAAACCAAGATCCGGTTGAAAATGCTTTCTGTCATTTGTTCGTCTGAGCCGGAATGGGAGAAAGTGTTGTATGCTTTGTTTGCAGAAGCTTTGAAAAACAAGCAGGATAAATACAAAGCCATCGAAAAATTCGGGTTGAGTACCTTTTTATGGGAAACAATAGAAAAGAGGTACAAATACAAATCTTCATTCCCGGCAATCAAAGATTTTTTAGTGCAACTGGTTCAGGATAATTTTGAACGCAGTATTCCTTTCGGAAAACCCACGCTCAATAAGGAAGCCTACCTCTTTGTAAACCGCTGGAAAGAAAACACCAGGGCCAGGCAGGTTTTTAATGACTGGAGTGGTCAATTGGAAAAAGACATGGGCATTGAAACAGCAATTCAAAGCCTGAATACAGAACAATTATTGGATGCGGATACCTACGCAATCATTGATAAAAAAATCATCATTGGCATAAGGGAACATATTGTTAGCAATACCTCTTCCAATTATATTTTGCAGGAATGGATTGAGAAAAGAAGAGTAAAATTTTTCTTCGCTGGGTTTGCTCAAATTTATGAAGCGCTAAGCCATGCTTCCTCGTTATTGGATGAAATCAGGAAAGTCAATCTGACCATTCAAACTCCAAAGGATGGATTTGAGAAGTATGAAAAACAATGGTTTAAAATAGACCGTCTTTACAGAAAGTACATCTTTGCAAGCGAACAGGCAGAGCATCAAAATATACTGAAAGATCTCACCTTGCAAATTGAGAAGGCCTATGGTAATTCCTTTTTGCTCAAGCTGGGAGATAATTGGCAAGCAACTATTGACGGAATGAAAACCTGGAATATTGAGAAAACCATCAGTCAGAAGCAATTTTATCAGCAATGGGTTGCTCCGTACTTTAAAAAGGAAAACCGTGTCTTCGTTATCATCTCCGATGCTTTACGTTACGAATCCGCAACAGAATTAAGGGAACTCATTTTACAGGAGGATAGGTACACTGCAACCTTGAATGCCGTTTTGGGTTCATTACCCTCTTATACACAGTTGGGGATGGCCTCTTTGTTGCCTCATTCCTTGTTATCCTTTGAAGATCAATCCGATGTAGTATATGCTGATGGAATAAGCACGCAGGGGACACCCAATCGCACTAAAGTGTTGCAAAAAAGTTACCCTGGCAGTATTGCCATTGGGGCAGAAGATTTCCTGAAAATGAAATCAAACACAGAGGGTCGGGAATTCATTAAACCATATAATATCATTTACATATACAGTAATCAGATTGATATAATCGGTGATGATAAAACTTCTGAGGGCAAAGTTTTTGAAGCAACCAAAACCGAATTTGAATACCTTCTTAGAATCCTCAAACACATCAATAACATGAACGGGTACAATATGATCATTACTGCCGATCATGGATATCTATATCAGCATAACAGGTTAGATGAATCAGACTTTACTGATTTTACGCCAACCGGGAAGCTTTACAAGACCAGCAGACGGTTTGTTCTGGGAAAGGATTTAACGGCTAACAAATCAGTCCAAAAATGGAAAGGAGAAGCCTTGGGTTTTTCAGATGATACAGAAGTGCTTATTCCAAAATCAATCAATCGCATCCGAATTCAAGGCGCAGGGAGTCGTTTCGTCCATGGTGGCTCAAGTTTGCAGGAAATCGTTATTCCGGTACTCGAAATAAACAAGGCCCGTAAAAGTGATATTGAACAGGTGGATATTGATATTATTAGTGGTTCTTCCAACATAACGAGTAATACCTTTGCAGTAAGTTTTTACCAGAAACAGCCCATAGCCGATAAAATTCAGCCCCGTCAGATTAAGGCAGGATTTTATACAGGTGCCGGGCAACTAATATCCGATGTAATAACCTTGCTGTTTAACAGTACCGATACCGATGCATTGGCCAGAGAAAAAAGACAAAGTTTTCTATTTACAGCCAAAGCATCAAACCAAAACGGCCAGGATGTTTACCTGAAGTTGGAAGAGCAGATTGAAGGAACAAGTCAATTCAAAGTTTACAAAAGCATCACTTACCGCATGCTCATTGCATTCAGCAGTGAGTTTGATGAATTTTAATCCAACAAATTATGGACACATTGGATGTTAAGTTAACCCAGTCATTCCCAGGGAAAGTAGTTCGTAAGGATCTTACTAAGCAGATTAAGGAAGGAGCAAATGTTCCGGTCTATGTTTTGGAATATTTATTAGGAATGTATTGTTCGACAGATGATGAACTTACGATCAAGGAGGGCATTCAAAAGGTTAAGCAAATACTGGCTGAAAACTATGTAAGACCTGATGAGTCAGAGAAAATTAAGTCCAAAATTAAAGAGAAAGGTCGTTATAAAATAATTGACAGGGTAACTGCAAAACTGAACGAAAAGGCAGATCGCTATGAAGGCTTGCTTTCCAATATTAATATCAAGAATATCATCGTTGATGACACTTATGTGCGCAAATACGAGAAATTGTTAGCTGGAGGAATTTGGTGTATTCTTACATTAGAATATTGGTTTGATGAAAATTCAAAAGATTCGCCCTTTAAAGTTGTAGATCTGAAACCCATCCAAATGCCCGAAACGGATATTTCAGACTTCATTACTCATCGGCAGGATTTTACCCTGGATGAATGGATAGATATTATATGCAGAAGTATTGGCATGGAACCGGTGAACCTTGATGAAAAAACCAAGTGGCATATAGTGGCACGTATGATTCCTTTTGTAGAAAAGAACTTCAACATTTGCGAATTAGGTCCAAGAGGTACCGGCAAATCTTTTGTTTATGATGAGATTTCTCCATATTCCATATTGATTTCAGGAGGACAAACAACAGTAGCCAACTTATTTTACAATATGAGTACCAGAACGGTTGGACTGGTTGGTATGTGGGATGTAGTTGCCTTTGATGAGGTTGCCGGAATTAACATGAAAGATAAAGACGGCATCCAGATAATGAAAGGGTTCATGGCCAATGGCTCATTCAGCAGAGGCAAGGAAAGTGTGAATGCAGATGCCTCCATGGTGTTTGTTGGAAATATCAATGGATCAATTGAAAACCTTGTAAAAACAAGCCATTTACTGGCACCGTTCCCTAAAGAAATGATTGATGCCGCTTTTTTCGACCGTTTCCACCATTACTTACCTGGATGGGAGGTCCCCAAAATGCGTCCGGAATTTTTCACAAATGCCTACGGATTCATTTCCGACTATTACGCTGAATGTTTAAGGGAACTCCGGAAACACAACTTTTCCGACGTTATTATACAATATTTCCGTTTAGGAAAAGACCTGAATCAACGTGACTCCATTGCAGTAAAACGTACAGTTAGTGGTTTGGTGAAACTCCTGTTCCCTGATGGCAAATTCACCAAAGAGGATATTCGCAAATGCCTTGAATACGCATTAGTCGGCAGAAGGAGAGTCAAGGAACAACTGAAGAAGATAGCCGGCATGGAGTTTTATGATGTACACTTCAGCTATATTGATTTGGAAGACAATGAGGAACATTTTGTTAGTGTTCCGGAAAGTGGTGGTAAATCATTGATTCCGGAAGGCGATCTGCCTGCAGGTACAGTATATGCAATTGCACAAAATTCCGACTCTGGTCACAAGGGTCTCTTCCGGTTGGATATTCAGAAGATGCCAGGCAATGGCAAAATGAGTGAAACCGGATTTGGTGGAGGCACATCAATCAAAGAAGAACTGAAAGAAGCCGTAAATTATGTTCGGTCAAACCTGAATAGAATCACACAGTCTGCAAGGTACAGTGAATTTGAATTTCATCTCAAAGCCACAGATTTGAATGGCATCGGTAATATAAAAGGATTGGAATTAGCAATTTTCCTTTCCATTGTCTCCAGTATTGCCGAACGACCTCTTTTGCCACAAATAGGTATATTGGGTTCCATGAGCATTGGTGGCGCCATCATAGGTTCAGATAACTTAGGTGAATTCTTACAGGTAGCGGCTGACAGCGGGGCTAAAAAAGTATTAATCCCGGCAGTTGACATGGCACAAATCGGGAAAGTACCAACCGATTTAATCTCAAAATTCAGTCTGATAATTTATGGAGATCCTATTGATGCGGCATTTAAGGCGATGGGGTTGGAATAGTTAAAAACAATTTATCTATGAGTAAAATTAAAATCAAAGTCGATTTTTACAATCAAAAACAAAAAGAACTTATTGAGAAGAATTTTCCAGAAGATTTTAAACTGATTGACAAGTTCAATGGAAAAACAATTGATGTTTCTCTCGAGGACTTTAAGACTTTCGCTTACTTCCGGCATCAGTTTAAGATAAAAGGAAGGTTTGCTTCATTTCTGGAATTAAAACCGATGGCTCAAAATTGGGGACATTATGATAATTATTTTGGATTGCAAGGAGATAAACTTGTAAATATCTTCCCTGATGATAGGATTGAAGCCACTGATGTTTCAGAAATGCTTGGAGTAGCAGGTGGCCTTTCAGTTGCTAGTGCTATCTATGACTTTACCCTTGCCGATTGGACAAAAATTCCAATTATTGGAGAGCATAAGGATTTTGATTTTGCCCACATATCATGCTTACGTGATAGATTTATTAATATTGAAGCAAAAGGCAGTATTATTGATGACAATGGATATAAAACTGCTGCTGTCTCACAACATAAAGGTGATATATTAGAAAAAAGCAAGATGATGGTTTTAAAGCAAAATATGACTATAAAAGAGATTGTTGTATTGGGATAATAACAGTAGCCGATCGATCCAATCATTTACAATCCTGGTTGGTTGATCCAAATATTGATAATTTTGATGGGTCACCTGAAAAATATAAACTTTTAAAGCGATTATATTTTTATCTATCGGTCTTACGTTTGATTTCTAAACGTTCATATTTATCAATCACCTTAGCCAATAGGATAAAAGCTATCGAACGAATACAAGATTACAAAAGTCTTAATAACCTGCCCCTAATTAATTACAATTTTGAAAAGATACAATTGACAAACAGTTTTATTAAATCACGTTCAATTAATAGGGATAAAACCATCATTGGTAAAACATTCATATTAAATCAATACATTTACTTCATTGGCATTGACATAGATATGATTTACAGAATAATCGATCAAAATTTTGAACAAATTCTTACTTTGAAAACTATATCATCAACTAATTCTACAACTCTGTCTTGTAATATGTCAAAATATAAAGGCAAAACAATCTTTTCTTCAGAAAGTTCAAAAATTAGACTCCAAAAGCAACAAGCAGAAAATGAAACCTATATTTTTTTTGATATGGATGTAGAGCTGATTAAAAACACATCTGGATTGTGTATTGCAAGACAGAAATTATAAGAAATTAATGCATAACTGGTCAGATCGTTGATAAATATTGATTACCATGGCAGAAACAAATAGACATAAAGTATTCGTCAGTATTCAGCATGGATGTGAAGATACAGTTCGGCTTTGTGGTAAAAAGATAGTAAATGGCATTTGGGGGTCTCAAACTACTTTCAATGTCTGTAATGGAAATTGCGGTCGAAATAGAGTTTACCCCAATCTAAATTGTGTTTATTATTACAAGTGTGGTCATTACTGGAAAGAGCGATTTGAGTTTTTAATGGTGGATAAAACCGAAAAAATGGTGAGTAAATCTGTTGGAGACGGAGATATCCCAACAAATATACCTACTGAAACCATCAGGCAACAGATAAGGGATAATTTTATTGCGGAAGCTACAGTAACCGTGGTACTTATTGGCCCTGAAACATGGAAACGCAAACATGTTGATTGGGAGATAAGTTCAAGCATCAAGAATACTCAGAAAAATCCAAGATGCGGGTTGATAGGTATTATGCTTCCAACTTATCCACATTATAATAATGATGAGAATACCTTCTTCCCATATACAATTCCACCAAGGTTATTTTATAATCATCAAACTGGCTTTGCGCATATTTACCCTTGGACTGAAAATACTAATACCATTCAGGCATGGATCAATGCAGCATTTGAGAGGAAGGATAAAATGAAAATTGATAATTCCTATCCAATGTTTAGGAATAACCGGTCTGACGATCAAACACAATGGCAACCCTAATAATCAAATAAGATGAAATTAAAAGAGTGGTTAGGAAAATGGCACATGGAAAGCCTGAAAATCAATGCAAAATTCCTTGAGATGGAATTTTCATTTAAAGAATCCGATAAAAAAGCTGCATGGGAACTATATATTGAATTGATAACACGTACAACGACTCAGCACATACCCGATGAAAGTGGTAATGAGCAAAGAGCATTGGAAAGTGTATATGAGCTTTTCCCCTTAACTAGACAAATTATTAAAGAAAATGGAAGGGAGTGTATTGAATTTACAAAAATTGCTATTGTTGTTCTTAACCAGGTATTACGACCTTTTACAACAAAGTGGCATCAGCAAAGTACAGAAGGAGCCTTTAAAATTCCTCAAAAATGTAAAGACTTTCGAGCTGAACTTATGAGTATACAGCAGGTTTTGAGGAATTATACTCAATTATTATCGGATATGGCAGATGTGGAGGATTTGACAGATTTCAGTATATAGAAATTTGTAGTCTTGTATATGAATCAAAACTTTGTACTTTCAAAACTAACGGAATAACACTTTCTAACATGTTGAAATAATTGCAAGGAAAAATTCAATCAATATTAATCCTCCAGACGTATATTTTAGCTTTTGAAAAAATCGGTAATGAAAAGATTTCTAAAACAATAAAATATGAATAATTCATCCACTTCATTTATCTTTATTAGTTATTCGCATGCTGCAGAACTTGACAATAGACTTGCACAAGAACTTGCAGACAACTTCTCTATGTCAAAAATTCCTTGTTTCTTAGATACAAAATCACTTAAAACCGGGGATGAATATTCACAAGTTATAGAGAATCGAATTCATGAAATAGATATTTTCATAGTATTACTCTCTATAAATTCTATCAAAAATGATTATGTTTATGCTGAGACAAGCTTAGCTAAAAAACTAAAAAAGAGAATATTGCCAATAATGATTGAAGAATTTGACTTACCTTTAAATTGGAGTGTACTTCTTGGACAAATTCTTTTTTTTAATTATAAAGATAATATTGATAAAATATTTACTGAACTTTCTATAGAACTCGGAATAACTTTCGATAATGTTAATTTATCCAATTCAAACATATCCCCATTTCTTCTTTGTATGATGGGAGCTAAAGGTGGGGTAGGAAAAAGCACAATTGCATGCCGGATTGCAGAAATGATAGCAGAAAGCGGTCATAATGTATTAATTATTGATCTAGATACAGGAACAGGTGGATCAACAGTTTTACAACGTGACAGAGGTAATTTAAATAATCAATCTAATTCAGTGTATCAAATTTTACGAGAACTAACTAAGGGCACGAATATAAAAACTAACAATGAAAAACCGTTAGATGTTACACCTGATTATTTGTCTGACATTGAAGGTACTGGAAGATTATTTTTATTACCCGCAGTTCCTTACAATTTAAATCCTAGAGAACCAACTCATGAGCTTTTGAAACAAATTGATTCGAAAATGACAAAACAATTTGCAGAGAAGGTCATGGATCGGATTATTGATGAAGCTCAACTTGATAGACTCAATATTAAATGTTTAATTTTTGATTGTGGGGCGGAAGGTGCTGAGTTTAATCCATTGGTAAGTGAAGCTCACAGAAGAGCTAGTTTAAGTTATATAATTGTCCAACCAGATCCTGTATCGAAAGCAAATTTAATGCATGTCTGCCAATTGTTAACAGGCGATGATATTGTACAAGATTCAAATAAGATTAGGATTATCATGAATCGAGTAATTAGCTATCAACATGAAATTTCCATATCATCACAATTTTCAAATTATCATGTTTCTGGTTTTATTCCTGATGATCCAATAATGTTTGAGGACATTCAAAAAGACAGACTAAAACATCGTTATGGATATGATACTATTTCCAAAGCACTCCACGGCATTCTTAAACGTGATGTCCCAGGTGATTTGGTCCCTCAAGAGATAGGGTTATGGGCAAGACCAACAGCTAGAGCAATAATAGAGTTAGCGATTGTGAAATATTTAAGAAATAAATATGGTTTTATTTATTTAACAAGGTGGTTATTTTTCTTCTTATTACCAATTATAGCGATATTCTTCAGTATCAGAGAGATTTATCTTATAACTTCTGATAGTGCAATTGATCAAATCAAACAAAATAATAGTTTAGGATCGATAATAAATAATGTTATTGAAATTTTAAAAACTAAAAGTATAATCAATCATTTAATTATAATATATTGTGTTATCGTTGTCATTGGCATAGCATTTTTTATAGTACTTTGTTTTCGTTTTAAGCCCTGGGTAGGAAGGTTGATGCTGATTAGAAAATTAATCAGAATATTAAAACAATCAAAGGCACCACAAAAAGATCTTGAAAACTTTTTATTTACTACAAATGAATCAGAAAGAAATTATTATAGAATAGATTGGTTACGAAATATTATTAATTAGGGTCTGCTGATTAAGTCAGGATGTTTTCGGTTCAAAGATTCCGAGCGAAAACAGATAATAAAGATCCTGCTTTAATATTTTCATAAAACTCTTTG
>CAIYUC010000201.1 GCA_903929315.1 uncultured Bacteroidales bacterium | reverse complement strand
TACAAACCAGAACTATACGACGGTTGCCTTATTGATCGACACCTGGTTCCAGCGCATCGCCACATCAACACTATTAGTGATCGGTAATCCTTCAAAGGCATGTACCTTGACCTCAACACCCGTCAAGGTAACGGTCAATAACCTGACACCCGGGTCAATAGCATTGTCACAGACCATTTGCGAAAATGGGACAGCCGCTTTAACCGGGACTGTACCTGCTGCTGATGGTGTAATTACCTATCAGTGGCAAAGCAGCACCGATAATATTACTTATAATAATATATCTGGTGCTACAAACCAGAACTATACGACGGTTGCCTTATTGATCGACACCTGGTTCCAGCGCATCGCCACATCAACATTATCGGTGCCCGGCAACCCTGATTTGGCATGCTCCAAGACATCAGCACCGATCAAGGTGACGGTGAACAATGTGACACCGGGCTCTATCGCAGCAGATCAGACCATCTGTAATGGTGGTACACCAAATGCATTGACGAGCGTTGCTCCTGCAACGGGCGATGGTACGATCACATACCAGTGGCAGAATAGTACTGACGGTTCATCTTTTGCCAACATACCCGGTGCAACGAATGCAACCTATGCACCCGGATCGTTAACAGCTGATACCTGGTACATGCGTGTTGCCACATCTACCATCAATGGTGACCCGGTAACCTGCTCAGCAAATTCAAATGTAATCAAAGTGACTGTTGTTCCCGATCCGTATATCTCTGCCGAGCCAGTTGATATAACCATTTGCAGCGGACATACCACAACATTGTCTGTAACAGCATCTGGAGGAACAGGAGTTTTCAGCTACCAGTGGCAAAGCGCTACCGGAGCATGTCCGGGTACCAATTGGTCGAATATCATTGGTGCTACAGACCAAACCTATACTACACCGGCATTGACCCAGACCACGGTCTACCGGGTCCTGATTACACAATCGGGATTGGGCTGTGATGCGCTTACTTCACGGTGTGTTACGGTATCTGTACCCAGGATACTCACCCAATCAGGCGATGCGACAATCTGTACCGGGGGAACCTATACGGCATTTGTGACAGTTGACCAGGGAAGTTCCATATTGGCTTACCAATGGTGGGTGTCATCGCTGGATTGTGATTATGGATATTTTCTGATTCCCGGAGCAACGAACAGTACCTATACTACCAATCCGTTACCGGTAGGAATCAGGTATTACCAGTGTATCATTAGTGTGACTTCACCCAGTTGTACAGCCCTGCAAACGACCTGTGCGACGGTGACGGTTCTGGCAGATCCAACCATCTCTGTTCAACCGGCGGGTGGAACAATTTGTAAAAATTCCACTTATAACATGAGTGTGACAGCATCAGGCGGAACAGGAACATTCACTTATCAGTGGCAATCGAGCACTACCGGTTGCAGTGGTTTTGCCAACATTAACGGAGCAACCAACAGCACCTATACGACAGTATCACTAACACAAACCACCTATTACCAGGTGATTGTTTACCAGAGTGGCGCAGGTTGCGGAACGTCAACCTCCACATGTGCTACCGTGATTGTAGTAACGCCGGCAACAGCCAATGCTGGTGGCGACTTCACAATTTGTGCGGGTCATTCAGAAACCCTCAGCGCTGCAGTAGCAACAAATTACACAACCATTCTGTGGACTACTTCCGGGGATGGTTACTTTAACAATATCACGTTACAGAATCCGACCTATACACCCGGGGCAGCGGATATTGCCCTTGGACATGTTGATCTGACTATGACCGCCTACAGCACACCACCCTGCACTGCAGCAACGAGTGCAATGAGACTGACCATCCTGCCTGCGCTAAGCATCACGGTCGAGCCCATCGGAACAACCATCTGTTCGGGCGGAACGCATACGATGACTGTCTCGGCAACGGGTGGCAGCGGCGGACTCTCCTACCAATGGCAGAGCAACACCACAGGCTGCGCAGCAACCTTCACCAGCATCAGCGGGGCCACTTCGAGCAGCTATACAACGCCTGTGCTGACTACCACTACCTATTACCAGGTTGTCATTAGCCAGAACGGCAGCACTTGCAGCCCGGTAACCTCAGCCTGTGCAACGGTAACGGTAGTGCCTGGTCCGGTGATCTCAGCATGTTGCCAGCCTAAGGGAGCTACGATCTGTACCGGTCAGACTCATACAATGAATGTAGCATTGGTGGGTGGTGTCGGAAACTTCAGCTATCAGTGGCAGAGCAATACTACAAGCTGTGCAGCACTATTTACCAACATCAGTGGTGCCACCAACAGCAGCTACATGACACCTGTACTGACACAGACAACTTATTACCAGGTTGTTGTGAGCCAGAGCGGAGTAGGGTGCGGACCTGTAACTTCCAACTGTGCGACAGTGATCGTAAACGCAATGCCTGTTCCCAACGCGGGTCCCGATGCTACGATATGCTCGGGTCAGACTTATACGCTCAGCGGTACGGCAACTAACTCCTCGTCTGTATTATGGACCACATCCGGTGATGGTTATTTCAACAATGCATCGTCACTTACTCCGGTTTATACACCGGGCAACGTAGATAAATCGTCAGGATCTGTCAACCTGACTTTGACTGCGAATGGAATTACCCCATGCGGTCCGGTTTCTGATGTGATGATACTGACGATCCTGCCGGCGCTGACGATCACCACACAACCGATCGGGACAACCATCTGCTCAGGAGGAACATATACCATGAATGTGATTGCAACCGGAGGCACCGGTGTGTTCAGCTACCAGTGGCAGTCAAACACGACGGATTGCAATAGTTCTTTCACGAATATTACGGGAGCAACCAACAGTAGCTATACTACCACAGCCCTCTCGAAAACGACCTATTATAAAGTATTGATCAGCCAAAACGGAAGTGGTTGCAGTTCAATCTTATCGAACTGCGCAACGGTTACGGTGACACAGCCGCCAACGGCCAATGCGGGATCCAACGGATCGACCTGCCAGGAGACGGCTTACACGCTTTCGGGAACCTCGGCGACGAACTACAGTTCTCTGTCGTGGTCGGTTACACCTTCAGGTGATGGTGCTTTTACAGGAGGCACGACACTGACTCCGACCTTCACACCTGCCACAGGGATAACAGGCAATGTGACCCTGACGCTGACAGCCAACGGCAACCCGCCATGTTCTCCCGCCACAAGCAGCATGACGCTGAACATCATAGCAAAACCAACGGTCAATGCCGGACCTGACGGAACAATCTGCCAGGGACATCCCTACACGGTAAGCGGGGCTTCAGAAAGCAATGCAAGTAGCTATATTTGGACCTCTACGGGCCTGGGTACGCTGACCAACGCGACGAACAACCTTACGCCGACCTACACGCCGGCGCCGGGTGAAATTGGCTTTGTGACACTGACATTGACAGTTACGGGCAATGCACCTTGCGGGACGGTGTCGGACCAGATGGTAATCGACTTCGTGCAGAGTGCCACGATCACAACACAGCCGTCGGGTACCACGATCTGCTCGGGCAGCACTTATACGATGACAGTTATAGCAGGGGGCGGACCCAGCACATTGAGCTACCAGTGGCAGAGCAATACTACAAGCTGTACAGCCCTATTTACCAGCATCAGTGGCGCCACCAACAGCAGTTATACAACACCTGCACTGACACAGACCACCTATTACCAGGTTGTTGTGAGCCAGGCTGGTTTTAACTGTAATGCACTGATCTCGAACTGCGCCACGGTTACTGTGGTGACAACTGCAACAGCCAATGCCGGTGGCGATGCTACCATTTGTACGGGTAATACAAAAACCCTCTCCGCCGCATCTGCAACGAATTACACTTCGATTCTCTGGACTACTTCGGGTGATGGTTACTTTAACAATAACTCGGTAGAGAAACCGATCTATACACCCGGGTCATCGGATATTGCCCTTGGCCATGTTGTTCTGACTATAACAGCAAACAGCACAGCGCCCTGTCTGCCGGCAACGAGTTCAATGACCCTGACAATCCTGCCGGCACTGACGATCACTACGGAGCCCCGGAGCGGAACGATCTGCTCAGGTGGAACATATACCATGAATGTGATTGCAGCCGGAGGCACCGGTGGGTTCAGCTACCAATGGCAGTCAAACACAACGGATTGTAACAGTTCCTTCACAAACATTCCGGGGGCCACCAACAGTAGTTACACCACCACAACCCTGTCGCAAACGACCTATTATAAGGTATTGATCAGCCAAAGCGGAAGTGGTTGCAGTTCAATCTTATCATACTGTGCAACGGTTACGGTGACACAGCCGCCAACGGCCAATGCGGGATCCAACGGATCGACCTGCCAGGAGACGGCTTACACCCTTTCGGGAACCTCGGCAACGAACTACAGTTCTCTGCTGTGGTCGGCTACACCTTCGGGTGATGGTACTTTTACAGGAGGCATGACACTGACACCGACCTTCACACCTGGCAACGGGATAACAGGCAATGTGACCCTGACGCTGACAGCCTACGGTAACTCGCCATGTCCAGACGCCACAAGCAGTATGACACTGAATATCGAGGCACGTCCGACGGCCAATGCCGGGCCTGACGGAACAATCTGTCAGGGACATGCCTACACGGTAAGCGGGGCGTCGGAAAGCAATGCAAGTAGCTATGTATGGACAGCCACAGGCCTTGGGATCCTGAGCGATATACATACACTGACGCCGACCTACACGCCGGCACCGGGTGAAATTGGCTTTGTGACACTGACATTGACAGTTACAGGCAATGCACCTTGCGGGACAGTGTCGGACCAGATGGTAATCGAATTCAAGCAGAGCGCCACAATCACGACACAGCCGTCGGGTACCACGATCTGCTCTGGCAGCACACATACGATGACAGTTATAGCGGGAGGAGGACCCAGCACACTGAGCTACCAGTGGCAAAGTAATACTGCAAGCTGTACAGCACTATTTACTAACATTGACGGAGCCACCAACAGCAGCTATACGACCGGAGCCCTGACACAGACCACCTATTACCAGGTGGTTGTGACCCAGACTGGTTTTACCTGCGATGCACTGATATCGAACTGCGCCACAGTGATAGTCGTAGCCCCGGCAGTCGCCGATGCCGGCGCCGACGCCACAATCTGTGAAGGTTCAACGTATTCACTGGCGGCCGCCATGGCTTCGGATTATTCTTCGTTGCTCTGGAATACCTCAGGAGACGGTTACTTTAATAATGCTTTAACCCTGAATCCGATCTATGTCCCGGGAGTTGCCGATATCTCGACAGGTGTTGTTAACCTCACATTAACTGCATATGGTAATCTGCCTTGTCCAAATGCAACAAGTACATTGACACTAACTATTCAACCTGCTCCAATAGCCGATGCGGGGCCTGATGCACAGATCTGTGAAAATTCGACCTTTTGTTTATGCGGAGCGACCGCCTATTATTATACCGATCTATGGTGGGAACAGATAGGGGGAACAGGAACATTAAATCATACCCATTTCCTCCACCCGGTTTATACTCCAGGTCCGGATGATAACGGTTGCGTGAAGTTCGTGCTTCACCTCACAGGCATACCTCCCTGTGGTGATGTAACAGATACGATGGTGCTGTGTATCAGGCGTATCCCCATAGTCTATGCAGGTCCGGATGTGACGATATGCAGCCAGGGGACCTATACGATCCTCTTATCAACCGCTAAGTACCAAACAGGCCTTTTGTGGACCACCAGCGGTAATGGAACCTTTGATGATGCGACCATTCTTCATCCGACCTATACACCGGGTACGACAGATCTCTCAGACGGGCATGTGACGTTGACATTACTTGGGTTGGCATGTTCACCTTGTCCGAATGACAGTGATAAAATGGTGTTGACATTCAGTTATCCGCCGATAATAATTGCTTCTGTGGTTACTAATGTGAGCTGTTATGGACTGAGTGATGGGAAAGTGACGGTATCTGTCACAGGAGGAGTTACACCTTATAGTTACATATGGAGCGACCCTTCAAATCAGACAACTCAAATGGCAACGGGTCTTCCTGCAGGAACCTATACTGTGACGGTAACCGACTATTATAGCTGTACTGCATCATCCTCGGCAACAGTAACTCAACCTGACTTGTTGACGGCTATTACCACGATCACCAATGTCAACTGTTATACATACAGCGATGGAGCGGTATCACTTACTGTCAACGGTGGTACACTGGCCTATACTTACTTGTGGAGCAACGGATCGACCACCCGGAATATTTCAGGATTGACGGCAGACACCTATACTGTCACGGTGACGGATTCACACGGATGCACGACCATCAGCAGCAATACAGTGACCCAGCCACCGGCATGGGGACCACAGATCTGCGGATTGGATTTGGTTTGCCAGGGAACCACCGTTCAGTATTGTGTATGTGAACCAAGACGACCGGGTAGTACCTATCAATGGACGGTAAGCTGCGGAACCATCATGGACGGCTGCTGCAGTAATTGTGTCACCGTCAAATGGGATCACTGCAGCCAGGGAACCATCTGTGTAACCGAGACACGTCATGATGATCCACTGTATGACGGATGTATCATCACCACATGCAAGACGATCACCCTCAAGCCGGTACCTGCACCAGCGATTACCGGACCGATGGTAGTCATGGCCGGCCAGTCAGGCACGGTATATTGTACGCCGAACTACCCGGGCCACCTTTACAGCTGGTCAGTGATAGACGGGACGGTCACCAGCGGACAGGGTACGAATTGCATCACTGTGACATGGGATAACCCATGCAACAGTTGTATGGGCCAGGTGATCGCCTATGAGACCGAGAACGGATGTTGCGGAACAGACACCTTGAACGTTACGATCATCCCGGGCACAGGCAACCTGGATGGGTATGTTACCTATAAGAACCCTTATAATACAGGATTGAACGGAGTGCTGGTAATATTGAAAAATTCCTCAGGTATTGTTATCGGGACTACTTATACGGGTCCCAATACGGCCAATTCAAATCAACCGGGTTATTATACCTTCGAGAATATTCCGGATGGCACCTATCATATATCTGCCAACTCTACCGGGACATGGGGCGGGAACAACGCTACGGATGCATTGATCATAGAGCTGTACACCGTCAGTTTGTATCCGCTTAGCGGACTGAACCTGAAAGCAGCGGATGTAAATGCCGACGTTGCAGTAAATGCCACGGATGCCTTGTGGGTGAAGTTGAGGACGGTAGGTATGATGAATTCCTACCCTGCAGGAGACTGGACATTCACCGACACGACCTTCACGTTAACGACAACGGCCACTATCAACCTGAAAGGGTTATGTGTGGGTGATGTGAATGGATCTTATATCCCGACAGGATTTAAAGAATCATCCTTCCTTTCGGTCATTGACGATGGTATCATGACGATTCCCATCAATAAAGACTTCAGTTATCCGATCCGCAGTAACAGTAACAGCGATCTTGGCGCCATGACCTTGTTCATGGGATATGATCCGGATCGTTATGAAGTGGAGGATGTAACCACTTCGCTGGAAGGGATGAAGTATGTGATCAGGGATGGACAGGTACGATTGGCATGGTCGAATAAGAGTCCGTTGACGGTTAAGGGGGACGATCCCATTCTGACCTTACGGATAAAGGCGAAAGAAGCGGTGACTATTCCGGCACAGATCTTCGATGTGAAGCCAGGCAGTGAGTTTGCTGATCCAGGCGCCGTCAGGTATGATAATTTCGAGCTGAAGATGTCGGGTGTTGTCACCCCGGATAATCCGCTGGGATTCTCCATCTATAACTTCCCGAACCCGTTCCAGAATACGACGGATATTGTTTACACCATACCTGAACAAGGGCATGTAAAATTAGTGCTCTCGAACCTGTTCGGAGAAGAGCTACGCACATTGGTGGATGCCAACCAGTCAGCCGGATCCTATACAATCCGGGTGAACCCGGTGGACGACAACCTTATTCCAGGTATTTATCTTTACAAGATCAAGGTAGATGGAGTATCTACAACCTTCATCAAGACCAATAAGATGATCTTTACCCGGTAAACGACAATAATAACTACGTGTTTGCAGGGGCAGCCGGTTTGGTTGCCCCTTTTTTAATGAATTATTTTCTACTTTTGTCATCCATTACTCAAAAACAGATCCTATGAATAAGATTCTCTCATTTTTCATGTTGTTATTAGCTTTAACATCATATGCACAAAATGCTCAGAAGCAAATCACCCTTGACGATATTTTCAAAGCACGCAGGTTTTCTTCCCGCGGAGCCGCTGGTTTGCATTCAATGAAAGATGGGCTGCATTATTACCAGCTTAAAAAAGACAGCCTGAATGTATATGAGTATTCCACCGGCCGGCTTGTGAAAACAATTGTTACCTCTAAGAAACTCATTCTTCCCGGTGATACGGTTCCCATTGATATGAGTAATGTTAAATTCTCTGCAGATGAATCAAAGCTCTTGTTCGCCACGGATGAAGAACCGGTCTACCGCTACTCTTTCAAATCCAATTATTATGTATATGACATTTCGACGGAAAAACTCGCACTTTTGTCTAAAAACGGTAAACAACGCCTGGCTACCTTTTCTCCGGACGGATCAAAAGTCGCATTTGTACGTGATAACAATCTTTTTATCAGGGATATTTCATCCAGTATCCAGCATCCAGTATCCAGTATCGAAAAGCAAATAACCACTGATGGTAAAGTAAACGAGATCATCAACGGAGAAACCGACTGGGTCTATGAAGAAGAATTTGATAATCCCGAGGCTTTCTCCTGGTCACCGGATAGTAAAAAGATCGCCTTTTACCGTTTTAATGAAACGAATGTAAAAGAATACCAGCTCACGTATTTCGGGGATCTTTATCCTGAACAATATAAATATAAGTATCCGAAGTGTGGAGAGACCAATTCTAAAATCGGTATTTTTATCTATACTCTGTCCGCTGATCTCACAAAACCTGTTAATATCGGGATCGATACGGATATTTATATCCCTCGCATCAAATGGACAACGGATCCGAATTCCCTGCTTCTTTACCGGTTGAACCGTCATCAAAACAAGCTTGAATTTCTCCTTGCTGATGCAAATACCGGGCAAACGAAAATAGTTTATACAGAAGAAAATAAATATTATGTAGAGATCAATGATAACTTCTCTTTTTTGAAGGATAACAAGGGATTCCTGATGACCAGCGAAAAAAACGGATATAATCATATTTATATGTACGATATGAACGGGAAACTGATCCGGCAGCTCACTGAGGGGAAATGGGATGTGACAAGTTTGGCAGGAGTGGATGAAACTAACGGATTGGTTTATTTTATGTCGGCAGAAACCTCCCCGCTTGACCGGAGTCTTTATTCTGTCTCATTGGATGGAAAGAAAAAAACAAGGCTTACGAACCAACCGGGAACCTATACCGTGGATTTTAGCAATAACTACAGCTATTTCGTCTGCAATTGGTCTGATATAAATACTCCTTCCTATGTGACTATAAACAAAGCCGGAGGAGATGAGGTAAGGGTTTTACAGGATAATGCCAGGCTTGCACCGGTACTAAAAGAATATAACTTTTCCAAAGCCGTCTTTTTTTCCTTTAAGTTACAGGATGATACAGAATTGAACGGTTGGATGTTAAAGCCTCCCGATTTTGACCCGTCAAAAAAATACCCGGTTCTCTTCACAATATACGGGGGACCCGGATCACAAACAGTCATCAACCGCTGGGGCGCAGCATCTTCCTGGTATCAGTTGTTCGCACAACACGGCATCATCGTTGTTTCCGTCGACAACCGCGGAACAGGCGCCAGGGGAGAGGAGTTCAAGAAATGCACATACCTTCAGCTTGGTAAATTTGAAACCCTGGACCAGGTCGATGCAGCGAAATATTTAAGTACTTTACCTTATATAGATAAAGACCGTTTTGGGATGTGGGGATGGAGCTATGGTGGATTTATGACCTTATCCTGTTTGACAAAAGGCGCTGATTACTTTAAGATGGGAGTAGCTGTGGCTCCTGTCACGAACTGGAAATATTACGATGATATCTATACTGAAAGATATATGCGCACCCCAAAAGAAAATCCCGACGGCTATGAATCCAATTCACCCATCACCCATGCAGATGAACTAAAAGGAAAACTCCTGCTGATCCATGGGATGGTTGATGATAATGTACATACGCAAAACTCCTATGACTTTATAACCGCACTCGTTGCAGCAAATAAACAGTTTGATATGCAACTCTATCCCAATAGTAACCATGGTATCTATGCCGGTAAGAATACAACCTTTCATCTATACCAGCGGATGACAGATTATATTCTCAAAAATCTGTAACAGAATGTATGCAAACTGATGAACTGGTGTCCGCCGAGGCGTATGGTGAACTGGTGAGTTATTTTTAATGCTAAGATTTGTGTGCTTCGCGCGCGTCTCTGACGCGTGCGTAATCCCGCATATGGGATCACTAAAATAAAAAAATATTTGGAGAATCAAAAAAAACATACTAATTTCGCGCCCCAGCTTAAAACAGATAGTTATTAACCATTTAAAAGAAAGCGAATCAAAGAAATATGATCATTATACCCGTTAAAGAAGGTGAAAGCATAGACAGGGCTTTAAAAAAACTAAAAAGAAAATTCGAAAAAACTGGTGTAGTCAAAGAGTTACGTGAACGTCAGAAGTTTACAAAACCTTCCGTGAAGAAACGGGATTCTGTTAACAGAGCTATTTTTATCCAGCGGATTCAACAAGACGAAGAGGGACAATAACCCACGTTAACATTTTTTAAGAATAAGATATTTCCTGACGGAAAAATATCTCGTATATTTAACCGTGGGAAAATTTTACCACCATTATTTCTCCTTTTTTTTCTGAATGGAAAAAGAAAAGTTTATCGCGTATATACAATACGAAAAACGGTATTCTTCCCATACTGTCATTTCTTACCAAAACGACCTCAACCAATTTTTTTCATTTCTTCAAAACCAATATGGTATTTCCGATATTCAATCCATTACCTATCCATTGATCCGGTCATGGCTGGTTAACCTTATGGAATCGAACATCACTGCCCGTTCAGTCAACCGGAAAATGACAACCCTGAAATCTTTCTATAAATACCTTCTCAGAGAGGGAATTGTCGATCAAAACCCTATGCGAAAGATTACAACGCCTAAAACATCCAAACGTCTCCCGGTTTTTGTCGAAAAAGAAAAAATGGACCTGTTGCTCGATACTATTGATTTTGGGAATGGATTTCCAGCCTGTCGTGATCGATTGGTGATTGAAATGCTTTACGCCACAGGGATGAGATTATCAGAATTGGTTAACCTTAAAGAATCCGATGTCGATTTCCATAATTCAACACTCAAGGTGTTGGGAAAAAGAAATAAAGAACGATTAATTCCGTTCACTGATAAATTCGGGAAGATGCTGAAAATTTACCTGGCAGAGAAAATGAATTTTTTTGCTGAGATGAAAGGAAATGCCTCGCAAAATCCTGCAGGATCTTTACCAGCCCCTTTATTCATCAGTGATTCCGGTCGTAATATTTATCCAAAAATGGTCTACAGGATCGTCACAAAATATCTGGCTAAAGTGACAACCCTCGAAAAGAAAAGCCCGCACATTCTCCGGCATACATTCGCAACCCACCTTCTGAACAATGGCGCTGAATTAAATGCTGTCAAGGAATTGTTGGGGCATGCTAACCTTTCTGCGACTCAAATATACACTCATAATACCATTGAAAAATTAAAGAAAATTTATAAACAAGCCCATCCAAAGGCATAAAAAAGGAGGTTTGAATGAATATTAAGATCAACTCTGTTCATTTTAAGAGTGATAAGAAATTGGAGGATTTCATCAGGGAAAAATTACAGAAAATGCCCACCTTGTTTGATGGTGTGATTGGCAGCGAAGTGATCCTTAAATTGGAAAATACTGAAACCCGCGATAATAAAATTGTTGAAATAAGACTTCTGATCCCCGGTTATGACCTTTTTGCCAAGAAGCATTCGAAAACCTTTGAAGAGTCAACTGATCAGGCTATTGAAGCATTAAAAAAACAACTGGTAAAGCACAAGGAAAAAATCAAACGATTATAATTTGTCGACTTTTTTTTAAGGATATTTATTTTTTTATTACTATCTTACAATATTTCAGCTATTAACATAACATTTTCCTGAAATAGTGATAAAAGTTCATATAAAATTTGTGAATTGATATTTTTTGATATATATTTGCATTTTCAAAAAAGATTTTATACATTTGCCATATAAAATATTTATATATATGAAAAGGATTACTCAAAGAGTACTGATATTCTTATTGTTTACATTTCTTCCCACCGTCTTGACATTTGCCGATCCTCCCAATCCTCCCGGTGCAGGAGGTCCGGGAACTGCGGGTGGTACTCCTGTGGGTGCTTCTATCGATGATGGTATCACCATCCTGCTTGCCCTCGGAATCGGGTATGCTGTTTATAAATTGTATGAATTAAGGAAGAAAGCCAGAGTTGACGCTTGATATAAAACGGATTACAGATTACGCGTTGCATCCTTCATGACCTTTGGCCTTTTCATACATTTTGAATAATAATATTTGTATTCTTCATTAATTCACATGCTTTTCCATTTAATTTTCATTGTTTTACTTCGTGCTTCAGGGAATTGAAGTGTCTGTCCGGTCATTTGCCTGAATGCTTATTCATCCAACCACGATGACACAAGGATTTACACAATGTCCGCAAGGAATATTTTCTTTATAACCATCGTGCGGTCATGGTGTTCATTGTGGTTAAATAAGACGGTAGCCTCTTTACTTTTTCTGTTAAGATCTTATAAATAGCGCCTCAAAAAAGGAAATAGCCACACGATGGCTAAATCTTATTTTGATGTGCCGGAATAAAGAGTTCAGCCCAATCAGACGAAATTTTTAACCCATTCTCGCAGAGTTTCGCAAAGTTTCTCGCAGAGTTTCGCAGATATTAAAGGTTATTGACTATTCTTACAATACCATATTTCAAAGAAACGGTATCGAAATTGATAAGAAGTCCCAATTTTTTATTCGCCAACTTCAAATAGGTCAGCAACTGTTTATGATGAACATCCTGCAATGCTTCAACCGATTTGATCTCAATAATGACTTTATCATTGACGATAATATCCAACC
>CAIYUC010000200.1 GCA_903929315.1 uncultured Bacteroidales bacterium | reverse complement strand
TGAACAGTGAATAGTGAACAGTGAACAGTGAACAATGAACAATGAACAATACCATGAAATACAATCGGATTTTATTAAAATTGAGCGGTGAAGCCCTGATGGGCAATCAGCAGTATGGCTTTGACCAGTCAAGACTGTCGGATTATGCCACGGAAATAAAATCTGTGGTTACCGCAAAGGTACAAGTAGCCATCGTTATTGGCGGAGGTAATATTTTCAGGGGAGCTAATGGTACTGATGATGGAATCGACCGTGTTCAGGGTGATTACATGGGTATGCTTGCGACGATCATCAACGGTATGGCCTTGCAATCGGCGCTGGAAAAAATCGGGATAAGATCAAAAATATTATCCGGTATCCCGGTTGATCCGCTTTGCGAAACAATGAGCAAAAGGAAAGCCATCGATTACCTGAACGGGGGATATGTTATCATCCTCAGCGGAGGAACTGGAAATCCCTATTTCACAACGGACACTGCTGCGGCTCTCCGGGCTGTTGAAATCGAAGCCGATGCCCTTTTGAAAGGAACACGTGTTGACGGAATATACACAGCTGATCCCGAAAAGGATAAAAAAGCAGTGAAATATGATACGTTATCATTCATTGAAGCATATGAAAAAAACCTTAAGATCATGGATCTGACAGCATTCACATTTTGCCGCGAAAATAATCTTCCTGTCGTCGTGTTCAATATGAATGTTCCCGGGAATCTGATAAAGCTTATCAAAGGTGACAAAATTGGTACTGTTGTCAAATAGATAAAAGGAAAATATTACTCTTCCAAATATTCGGATTATGCATGAAGATGTTGAATTCTGCCTGGAGGAAGCCCGTGAAGGTATGGAAAATGCTCTCATCCACCTCGAACGTGAATTTCAGAAGATACGTGCAGGGAAAGCCAGTCCGCAAATGCTTGACGGTGTGAAAATCGATTATTATGGGGTAATGACCCCGATAGAGCAGACGGCTAACATTCATACCCCGGATCCGCGACAGATCATTGTTCAGCCGTGGGATAAAAGTGTTATCGGGTTGATTGAAAAAGCGATCATGGCAGCAAATCTTGGATTCAATCCCAGGAATGAAGGAGAAATACTCAGGATCATTGTTCCTTCACTGACAGAAGAGAGACGTAAAGAGCTCGTAAAACGGGCGAAATCAGAAGCGGAGAATGCCAGGATCAGCATCCGGAATATTCGCCGTATTGCCAATGACACTGCAAAAAAGCTTGAAAAGGAAGGCATTCCTGAAGATGAAGTGGATAAACTGGAAGAAGATATACAGAAACTCACCGATGATTACATTTCAAAGGTGGAAAAGATATTTGAGACAAAGGAAAAAGATATTATGACTGTTTGAAACCCGCAATCAACGGCTGAAGATCAATTATTTACTTTGTCTCTTTATCACTTCGTCACCTCATCACTACCTTAGTACACAACAATTTCGTCAGCAAAGAGCCAGCAGGGTTCCCCTTTTCCTTCATGCCATGCCGGACAAATGCCGACATTCTTCGCCCGTACTTTTATATACCGTGCGGGTGTATCTGGAAAGATCTGTGAATAGGGTTTTATGGAGGGGCCTTTTTGTTTCAGCGAAATGTCATTCCTCTGTTCATTGATAGAATGGAATCTCTTACCATCGGAAGATAAGGAAAAGATCACGGAATCAGGCATAAATATCCAACTGTCAGGATGATGCAGGAATGTGACGAATACCGATCTGACAGGAGCGACTTTTCCCATGTCGATTACAACTTCCATGTCATTACCCCGGAACCCTTGCCAGTTTCCTTCATGCCAATTGACAGTTCCTCTCAAACCATCGATCAGCGCCTGATCACCACCTCCCGTATAACGATAGCTGTAGGGTTGGAGGTATCTCACCTTTTTACCGATCGCTTTATGGATCATGATATTTCTTTCCGTGAACTTTTCCTTTAGTTTCCCGTCAACAAATAATCCCGTTTTGAGATAGCAATTACTTTTAATCCCGATGGGTTCACCATAAACAGGCGAGGTAAGAACCGGATCATTTCCGTTTAATGTGTAGGAAATCGGGATATCCAATTGTTCCGAAGACAAAAGGGCTTTTAAGGTTTCACTTTTTGCATCGTAAAACGTAGTAACATCGACTTTAAATGATCCTTTTGAGTAATTCACCTGCATATAATCCAGCCTTTTAAACTGGTCCAACATACGGTGTCTGAAATCGTTCCAGTTCCGCTCTTTTTTTGGTGACCACACCACTTCCGACAATGCTATCATCCTTGGAATTGTCATGTATTCTGCCTGCTTCGTTGTGGGAATGTACTCAGTCCACAGATTCCCCTGTGCTCCCAGAATATGTTTCGACTGTGTAGTCGTGATTTCTGTAGGGGTAGGTTCATAGGAATAAACCTTTTTTAAGGTCGTTAATCCCCCGATTGCTTTTGGCTCATGTAGTGTATCAGCTTGGTAATGATCGAAGTAACAGTAAGAAGTGGGAGTCATGATGACATCATGTCCTTGTCTTGCCGCGGAGATCCCGCCGTCAATACCACGCCAGGACATAACAGTCGCTTCCGCAGGCAGGCCTCCTTCGAGGATTTCATCCCATCCGATCAGTTTTTTATTTTTCGTTACCAGGAATTTTTCAATTCTTTTAATAAAGTAACTCTGAAGTTCTTTTTCATTTTTCAACCCTTCCGATTTCATTCTTGCCTGGCATTTCGGGCATGCTTGCCACCGGGTTTTATCTGCCTCATCACCGCCGATATGGATATATGGGGAGGGGAACAGATCTATGACTTCCGTAAGGACATCCTCGATAAACTGAAAAGTAGAATCGTTTCCTGCACAAAAGATATCCCGGTTTGGCCAGTAACTTCCGGGAGCTACGGTAAATGGCCCGCCGGTACAGGAAAGTTGTGGGTAGGCAGCGAGCACTTCGAGGCAATGAGCCGGCATTTCGATCTCAGGAATGATTGTAACATAACGTTCTTTTGCATATGCTACAACCTCCCGTATCTCATCCTGCGTATAATAACCTCCATAGTTAGCTTTTTCACCCGGTTTCTGAGGGGGACGTTCCTTCCAGGGAAGATCCTCCCGGTCCACCCGCCAGGCTGAAATGCTCATGAGTTTTGGATATTTTTTAATCTCAATCCGCCATCCGTTATCATCTGTCAGGTGCCATTGAAAAGTGTTCATCTTATACATTGCGATCAGGTCGATGTACCGTTTGATGAATTCTTTCGGAAAAAAATGTCGCGATACATCCAGGTGCATGCCGCGGTAAGGATAACGCGGACGATCTTTGATGTCAATGCAGGGTACTTCCCATTTGACCGGTGACGCTTGTGTTTTATTGGCACAGACCTCAGGCGGAAGCAACTGAAGGAGGGATTGTATACCGTAAAATACTCCGGCAGCGCTTTCACCGGTAATAATGATATTGCGTCTTGAAACTTTCAATTCATAACCTTCTGATTGATTATCAACCGGCTTAATGACCAGGATAATACCAGGCAGGCTTTTGTAATCCTTCCCGACTCCGAGAATTTTCAATGCAGGTCCACCGGAATGGACAAGTTGTTCAGCGAATATTTCAGCGGTCTGTTTCAACTCACTATTCCCGGCTGTGAACAACAACTCCGAACTGTCCCTGATTGTATAGGTTCCGGATAGCATCTTCATCATTACCGGGATGGGAACAATGCCTGGCTTTGCTTTCCCTGTGTTTTCCGTTACCCCATTAAAGGATAGAAAACAAAGGAAAGAAAGTAGAATACAAAAGACTTTTGCTTTCATTTTATTCCTTATTTTATCATTCAAATATTTCCTTTGACCGCTCAATTATTTCATCCAGTTCTTTTTTTGTTTCCGAATCATCACCGTATATAAATGTTGATGTAATATAACTCCATTCCTCTTTTGTAAGTCCGAAAAGCTCTTTAGCAATAAGGACTTCCAATTCCGCCCTGACCCTGATTTCAGCAATCTTTTTTTCAGGTGATATTCCGAGATCTTTTCCAAGTTCAACGAACAGATCGCAGCCACTTTTATGATAAAGCAACTGAAATGAATGATAAATGATTTCCTTTTTTATGTTATCGGCAATCTGAGGCCAGGGAAGCTCATAGATAAAATTCATCGTCAGATTTGCGGATATTTTATTCCGGATGTAATAATTCAACGTTAGAGAATTGAATAAAGCCATCATTGCAACTGCTTCTTCAGGTTGAATTATCAATTGATTAAATGAATCCTTTCCTGACAATTTATAATCGTTATTGACAAGAAAATTCATAGAATGACCGGTAAACACCTTTTTTGGTAGAATAGAACAAATCAGACTTCGCTCATTTGTCGAACTGCCAATGGCCCTGTATGCAAGCCGGTAATTCTCATAATCCAGGATCAGGTTGTTTTTTTCAAATATTTCTTCAATTCTGTTCTTTTCAAGTCCCGTTTCCTGCTTGATCCTGAATGTTTCCGTATCAAAAAGCTCAACCCGCGCCTCCTTTTCACTTATCCAGTAACGGCAGGAACTGTAATTCGACTTGTACTGATGGATCATTTTCCCTTCAAACAGTTCAATCGCATCTTCCGGTTTCTTGGCTTCAGGATGAAAAAGATGACTGTCGTTGGTCATATCGAATTCTCTCCTTAACCTGTATCCGGATTCGCCAAACAATTTTTTATTGTTCCTTAATTTGCAGCATATTTCATAATCCTTCACCGATTTGAATTCCATGATCGACAGGTTCTCCGGTGAAAACCTTTTAATCATTTCTTTATTGACTTCAATAGGATTTCCGTTATAAAGGTCATTGGGATCGTGCAGGTAAAATTTTGCCTTGAATGAATAATTGTTTTCCCGCTTCGTTTTCCTGCAAATAGTTACTGTAAATTTATACCTGTTATCCACATCAGGAAAGATCTTAACCTTGGTTGTATCCCCGGGTTTCTCATAAAATCCGCGGTTCTCAAATGAATACAATTCTTCCAATGTGTTTTCTTCAATAAGAAATTTTCTCAATTCCGAACAACCTTTATCTGTCTGGATCCCGGATGGGACTAAAACATTAAGAACCCCGTTTTCCCTGAGAAGCTGCAGATCCCTTTCGATAAAAAATTTATAATAATTGAAATCCCCTGCATCCTGGTAAATATAGTGCTGCTTCAGGTAATCGCTGTAAAGCTTGTATTTTTCAACATACCCATCCCAGCTTTTCTTGAAATCCTTGTCTTCATTAAGCTTTTGACTGAACCATGATTCAAATTCCAGCACATCAGTCTCCATCTTTCCAAGCTGTGCAAATTCTTTTTTTACCGGTTTTATTGCTTCCCAGGGCGGATTGCTGATGATCCCGGAAAAGCCCTGTAATGCTTGCGGTAAAGGGTCACCCGCTTCATCAAAGAAAATATAAAAGAATTTCAGGCAGATCAGTGACGGGTTTTTTATTGATTCATCAAGTTTTTCAAGATGATGGCTGACAGGATATTCAAAATCGAATATTTTTTCGACCAGTTCGGGATGTGTGGGGGTGTCAAGGTATTGCTTTCTGAGTTTATGAAGCTCAGTTATTTCGTTTTTAAAATATTTCGAAATTTCTTCGATCTGAACCTGGAGGGGCAGGTCATACAATGAGTCGGCCTGGTGAAAATTAAACTGCAGGTTGGGCAGGATATGATTGTTATTCTGGCCAAGCGAGGAATATCTGAAGAGACTTTTTTCAATCTTCACGGCTTCTTTCCAGAGATTGGTCTTGGCGATTTCGAGAGCCCGTTCATCAATATCAATGCCATGGATGTGACGGAGAATGATGAGTGATATAAGTCTGCGTTTGTTATCAAGAAATGTCTTTTTAATAAACTCCTGTGCATCGGTCACGTAAGCCGGCACTTCAAACATTCCGTGGATCTCATTGGCATATTGGAGCTTTGAATAGATCAGTTGATAGTAATTGTATATCTCCCGGAATACCTTGATGAGAAAGCTGCCGCTGCCCGAAGCTGTATCGGCAATGGTAATCAGGTACATTTCATTCATTTTCTCTAAGGCCTTCCTGTAATCATGAATTTCAAAGCAGGCAAGGATCTCATTGACCAGGGGTTCGAAAAGCTGCTTAACAATCTTTTCGCTCATATACTGTGTGATCAGCCGGTGAGTATAAAAAATTCCGCTGTCTTTCCGTTGCTTTGCGATAAAGGTTTCATAAGCTTTTCCGAAAACATCCTCATCGATTTTCCGGTAGTTGTAATGGATCAAACCTTTTCCGAAAGTGTATTCCCATTTTCCCAGACCAAGAACCGTTTCAAGGACATCTCTGAAATGAACCAGATTTTCTTCATCTTTTTCGAGAAAGTCCCATATCCTTACCCTGAAAAGTTCAGTGTCATAATACTCGAAAAGCCAATCCTCAAGTTCAGTGAAGAAATTATCAAATACCTTATAATTGCTTTTGAATTGCCATTTTTTGACTTTGGAGAAATATTCGTCGTCAAGGAATTTGTAAGGAATTAATCCATAATCTTCGAGTGTTTTGATGAATATGATTTTATTGATAAGTAAGACCACTATTTCATTGT
>CAIYUC010000199.1 GCA_903929315.1 uncultured Bacteroidales bacterium | reverse complement strand
TGTGTCCCTGCGCAAACAGGGTTTGCAGATGCAGAAATAGTTATGCTGACAGGCAGATTCGGATTGACGATCATCGTAATAGCATTGGAAGTGGCAGGATTTCCACTGGCACACACAGCATTTGACGTTAGTCTGCAAACGATCACATCTCCATTTAACGGAACATAGGAATAAACAGGATTATTATTCCCCACAGCAGTGCCATTGACTTTCCATTCATAAACAGGCGCCGAACCACCATTAACGGGAAATGCCTGGAACGTCACGAACGTTCCGTTGCATACCGGGTTTGCTGAGGATGAAATTATAACACTGACTACCACGTTGGTATTTTCAACCATTGTGATCAAATTTGATATGGCCGGGTTTCCTGACGGGCAGGGAACGCTTGAATTCAAAACACACGAAATGATATCTCCATTACCGGGAACATAGGAATAAACAGGATTATCAGAGCCAACATTTGTCCCGTTTACTTTCCATTGGTAGGATGGTGGTGTACCGCCGTTAGTTGGTGTTGCCGTAAATATAATTGTGGATCCCTGGCAGAAAGGATTTTCCGAGGCACTTATTGAGACACTGACAGGAAGGATGGGATTCACGATCATGGAGATTATATTGGATGTATCCGGATTATTCAGGATACAACCTGTGATGGATGAGGTCAGAATACAGGATACCTGATCTCCGGATGCCGGATTGTAAGAATAGGTCATTGAACTTGTGCCGGCATCCAAACCATTCACCTTCCATTGATATACCGGGGAACTGCCTTCATTTGTTGGGATCGCCGTGAAGGTAATCTGGGTTCCTTCACATACATTATTGGAAGAAGCGCTGATTGTTATATTCACAACAGGGCTTGGGGTTACGGTAACATCATATACTGTTGGTGTAATTGCATCACAACCATTGTCTGTATAATTCAGGTAAACATGTTGCAGACCGGCAACATTCCAGGTAATAGTCACCGTATTATCTATCGTTGTACCGCCTGCCGTGATCACTCCTCCCGGCGAACAGCTCCACTGATAATTGTTCATCCCTACATCCGTAGTATAGATTTTTCCCGGGCCGGCGCAGGTGTTATCGGGACCTGATATCAATGGGACAGGTCGCTGGTGGACGTTGATGTACAGATAGGCCGAATCCCCGAAATCCCCGCACTTATTGACCCCTTTAACCCAAATCATTCCGGAGTTCGCAGCCGGGCTTATATCCACCATAATGTTTTGTGATTCAGCCCCTGCAGTAATTGTAAAACCAGGCGGCAGAGTCCACACATAAGTAATAGCGTGAGGAAGTGTCGGAACTGAATAACTGATGCTTGTTGCAGGTTCGCACACATCCGCAGGCCCTGCAATCGGGCCGGCAGTATCAATTGGCCAGCAATCAATAAACTTAATCAACATATCATCTCCATCCCCTCCATAAACTTCCTGATGTGCACCCGGGGTTGCTATGTTTTGCGTCGACTGTGTGCTTCCAGCGAGGTAAAGTGTATCATCTGAAACATAATAGCACCCATACGACACGTCCCAATCAGAGCCACCAAAATAAGTACCCCATTGACGTTGTCCTGCAACATTGAATTTTATAAGAAATGCATCATTATTACCTGCGTAGATTGGTTGATATGAATCCGGGGTTGAAATATTATTATTCGATGCAGTATATCCTGCAAGGAATATATCACCATTCCAACCGAATGCACAATTGTAAGCATAATCGTCATTGATTCCGCCATAATAGGTGCCCCATTGCCTCAGACCGGATGAATCAAATTTAGCTATAAATCCATCTTTGCCGCCCCCGAGGATCGTCTGATGACTACCAGTACTTGCTATACCATTGGAAGACTGTGTATAACCAACCAAACATACATTTCCTCCTTTGTCAGAAGAACATCCATACCCTTCATCAATATCTGCCCCCCCGTAATATGTTGCCCATACTCTTTGCCCGTTAGAAGTAAATTTTGCCAGCAAGGCATCAAAGATTCCACCTCCAAATGTTGTCTGAAATGCCCCAGGGCTTGCAATGTTTGTAAATGAATCCGTCGAACCTGCAAAGTACACATTCCCTAAGGTATCAGTAGAACATGCACCTCCGGTTTCTTCATATTCTCCACCATAATAGGTTCCCCACAGACGGACACCATTGCTGTCAAATTTGGCAAGGAAATCATCCTTATTAACATTATTGTACCTGTTTGGCTGATAAGAACCCGGAGTAGCGATACCGGTATCTGATTCCGTGTCTCCCGTCAAATACACATTTTCTTCTTTGTCTATAGCACAACTACCAGCTTCTTCATCGCCTTCTCCGCCATAATAGGTTCCCCAGAGCCTCATCCCGGATGTATTGAATTTTATCAGGAAATCATCCCAACCTCCTCCTCCAAAAACAGTTTGATGCGCTCCCGGAGAGGCAATTCCTGTATCTGAACCTGTCATGCCTGCCACATAAATATTTCCTCTTCCATCAATAGCACATGATTTCACCCAGTCCCAGGATGTTCCTCCAAAATAGGTTCCCCATTGACGCTGCCCACCAGCATTGAACTTAACAAGAAACCCATCCCAATACCCGGCAAACATACTCTGGTGTGATCCTGTGGTAGCAATATTATTGTAAGATTCTGTACTACCAGCAAGAAAAACATTACCGAGTTTATCTACAGAACAACGACCTTCACTTTCAGCGTAAGTACCACCATAGTATGTGCCCCAAAGCCTTATAGCGGTCGGATCAATAGTAAGGGTTGAATGATCAGGAACTGGCTGATCAACCGAAAAACCAAATACATCCCCCGAAATTCTCCTGAAAGAGGTTTTTATCCCCCCATAGGACTTACTAGAAAGGAAATAGCTTTCAGGGATCTGTTCCTCCACATCACCCAATGATGTATGAAATAAAAGAGAATCTTTTGCGAAAGTTATCCTGTCCGGTCCGGAAATCTTCAGCCTGATATCCTCAACTTTCCCTCCCTGATAGATAATGAAATTATATTTATAGTGATTGGATTCATTCGTAACAAATTCAAGGTCAATGTTGGGATAGATGTTTTTGTAAGTGACATTTTTGTACTGCCGGATATTTGTAATTCCTTTTACGGGCGTGAAGGCACCGTAATAATTGAGATAATCGGGTAAAGGTTCGGAAGTTTCAACAGCCGCAGCAGGGTTGGTATTCAGCAGGTCGAAATCAATTCGGTGATACTCGATGCTCAATTCTTGATCCTCGATGCTTGATTCTAGATGCTCGATGTCTCTATTGCCTATTGCCTGCTGCCTATTGCCTTGCTTCAGATTTTTTATAGAATATATGTCATAAGAAAACCCACCCCTCCTCAACTGCACATTAAATCCCGGTGTACTCAATAAATATAATACAGACGGATTGGGCTTATGGTGCTGATTAATGATCTGACCTTTGTTTTCGATGAAGGCAGTTTGGGTATTTATTATTTTCTCATTTGAAATGCATAACCCAAGCGAAAAATTGTTGCCAAAAAGCACTATGCTAATGGTTAGCAAACCCTGTGTCAATAATTTTGAGCGAAAAAAAATTAGATTATACCCTATCATCTAATGTTTTCCTTTAGTTAAACAAAATTAGTGAATTATAGGTTAGACATGATGATAAATAAAATATCTAAACCGATCATCAAGTCTATTGATATGTTTTTGTTTTAACATGACATATCCTTGTCTGATGATCGGTTTTTACATAGAATTAACTGTCTTTGAGGTTTACTAATTCCTAATAACACGGATTACAAGTAATAGAATAGTTACCACTTCCATTGAAACGTATACAACAGTTTTTATCTCCTGGTGTCGTATTGCAAGGAGGAGGAGGAGTGCTAACGAAGTGCCATAAAACACAGATTTTTTCAGCAGAGGGATCAGCAAGGCTTGGTGGAGTCGTAAAAGTATACCAGCCGGAATAAGTAAACGGCCCATAAACAATAACATCACCTCCAGGACCAGTAGTATAGACTGTTACTTCCCAGTGGGAACAACTCAATTCTTCACAGGAAGTCATTCCTAAATTAATAGTAACCCTTACTGTATCGGGTGGTGGTGGAGAAGGAATTGCTTTAATTAATTCAACCGGATTGATTGCTGAAACTACATAAACCGTTAATAACAGTATAGTAGCAGCGACTAATGTTTTTAAATTGTTTTTCATATATTACGAGTTTGAATTTGATTGTTTAATATCCTACCAAACATTTGTGATTCCGGCCAAACCACGATTAAATAAACAACCGTTTTTTACTGGCAGGTTTGTTGCTTATTTTTTATATTTTTGCCGTTCCTCCTTTCTTTTTGATTGTCATATATTTGTTTCACCACATTATTGATATTCATTAAGAGAGGAGGTTTATTTTTCCCTCCTGCATGATTCCTGACCAGGTAAAACCTCGTCTATTGTAATTATGTGTTCATAAAATGCAGGTTAATACTACTTGTTTCGTGTTCAATCTGTAAATACATTTTTCATCATTTCCCGGCAATGCACTGAATTTTTCACATCAAATCATTATTTCAGCTGTAAAGTTAGGACATTCCGAAACCATTGTCAATAGAGGATTTCCGTAAATTTTAAAATAGCGGAAACCGTAAAAAACACCCTTTTGAAATCGCTAATAATTTATTTTTCAATTTATAAGACAAATATTTTGGTGTCAGGGTTTAACACCATGACGGTTTTGTCAATACCAGTTTAATGCGGATTATTGCAACTGCAAGATAAAAATGTTATTTTTCATAATGTTCCGCCAGGCAGGCTCTCCACGCGGAGAGAGAAAGATCAAATGTAAAATGGTAATATTGTAAAATGGTAAAAAAAATATCGAACACTGATCAACGAACTTTGATTTATGATCTGAAGTTAGAATTTGATCTTAATTATTGATCCAAATAATTCATAATTATTCTCACTTCGCCGTTCGTTGATCAATATTCGATATTCAATTTAGTCTTTAAGACATCGCACGCTGAATGCATTCGATCTCAATGATGAATAGACGGAAACACTCGGATCAATAGCATTCATTCCATGTGCCCATGCTTTCAGGTTGCCATGCGACGTCGACGACCAGAAGAACGTTGCAAACCCCATCCAGTCGCCGGCCTTGTTCATGTGTACATTACCTGAAAGCAACCCGTTGAAACCAGAGAACCCTGTGTATAGTAATGGCCAGGCTGCAAATGCATTATTGGTATAATTGGAAAATAAAATATTCCAGTCTGATTCTGAAGGTAAATGCCATGCAGGCGGGCATAATCCCTGATTGGAAACCGTCTCATCATACTGCATGATCTCATCCCATTGATAAAGACCACCCTGGTTTGCACAGTTGACAGGA
>CAIYUC010000198.1 GCA_903929315.1 uncultured Bacteroidales bacterium | reverse complement strand
ATCTACGGTGGCCCTACGCCATTTTATCAATGGAAGGTCAACGGGTTCAATGTCGGCACAAATTCATCTGCATACTCGTACAATCCGGCATCCGGCGATCTGGTATCCTGTATTCTTACTTCCGATGCAATTTGTCCGACAGGCAACCCTGCGACTTCAAATCAGATAATAATGACGGTCAACCCGAATCTCCTCGTCAGTATAACTATTACCGCATCTGCAAACCCGGTTTGTTCAGGGTTGCCGGTAACATATACAGCGGCCACCATAAATGGTGGCCCTACACCGTTTTATCAATGGAAGGTGAATGGCGCTAATGTAGGGACAAATTCACCGACATACGCATACGATCCGGTATCCGGCGATCTGGTATCCTGCATCCTCACATCAAATATTGTCTGTCCTATTGGAAATCCGGCAACATCCAATACCATCACCATGAAGGTTCCAGCCAGCCCCGTTGTCACCTTTACCCGATGTAATGATTCAATCACCACAATCAATGCTCAACCGTTTACATTGAAAGGTGGCATTCCTCTCGGCGGAACATATTCTGGTCCAGGAGTTACCAACAACATTTTTTACCCTGCTATCGCGGGTATTGGAACTCATATAATAAATTACAGTTATACAAATGCTGCGCTATGTACAGTCACCTGTCACCAATCACTGATCACCATTAACCCGGCTCCCTTCACATGTGGTAATCCGATTACTGACATCCGCGATAATAAAATATATCCGACAGTTCAAATAGGTAGCCAGTGCTGGATGGCCGCAAATTTAAATTACGGATATACGAATGACGAATACACGAATCAACGGGACAACTGTATCCCGGAAAAATATTGCTATCAGAATATTCCTGTCAACTGTGCAAACCAGGGTGGTCTTTATCAATGGGATGAGATCATGCAGTATGATGAGACGGTTTCTGATCAGGGATTATGCCTGCCTGCATGGCATTTACCTTCAGAATCAGACTGGAATATTTTATTTTCCTATTATACCAATAATGCATTTGCTGCCTGGCCATTACTATACACAGGGTTCTCTGGTTTCAACGGATTGCTTTCAGGTAATGTACACATGAACAAGGCCGGCAACTGGATGGGGTTTGCAACGTTCTTCTGGTCGTCGACGTCGCATGGCAACCTGAAAGCATGGGCGCATGGAATGAATGCTATTGATCCGAGTGTTTCGGCTTATCCTTCTTTAAGGAGTAATGCATTTTCTGTCCGGTGTATAAGAGACAATTAGCTTTATTCAATTCTTAAGAATAATTTTCCAATGCGGCTTTTAGATCAATCATATCTGGTTCCTGATGCAATTATCTCTAGATTCCCTTCCTTCTTGATGAGCATACTGGTCAGTAGGCAAATTCCATGCAAATAATTCAAAATTTACATATCTGAGCCACGTACTGATATTTACCCTTTTAACCCGGAATATTAGAAAAATAACATTTTTATCTTGTAATTTTAGTAAATCGTTTAAAATTATTATTCCCAAAACCGTCGTGGTGTTAAATCCTGACACCACAATATTTATCTTCTTCATTGAGAAATAAATTATTAGCTTTTTAGAAAAGGTGTTTTTTACGGGTTTCCGCTATTTTAAAATTTACGTGATTCCTCTATTGACAATGGTTTCGGAATACTATAACTTTACCGCTAAAATAATAATTGGAGGTAAAAAATTCAATGTATTACCAGAAATGATAAAGATTTGTTTAAAGATGGAAACTAAAACGAGAGAGTTAAACCCAATCCCATCGTAGGTTGTTTATATCAATGGTTATGCAGACTTCAGGGAGGATTATCAGAATGATCATCCCATGGTGACCCTTGACAAAAGGGGTGTGTATGTAACGGTAAACACGAGCACAACCGATAACTGTTTCGAATATTATTCACACATCTACGAGATAAGAATAATATGTACCTCTATCTGATATTTCTGCTTCTGTTGTCCAATTCAGTGCAAATGACATGGTTACCCTTCATAGTGAAAAGCTTTTTTCCATCTGAGAAACAAGACACTTCGAGGATAATCTCACATCTACATTGTATTTCCATCGAATGGCTTGGGAAAAATAACATAGAGAAGAGTGGCCCCCGTGTAGTTGAATTTAATCATCATAACATAACTGCACGATAAAACTCCAGGAAGGTCTTGATTTTCTTTCCCAGAGGGGGTATCAAAAATTCAGAAGAAATCTAATATCTGATGGAATTGTAAGATTTGGAATTATCCAAAGACCTGTTTTAGTTGCTTTCCCATTAATAGCAAAGGCAGCTGAAATAAAAGGCAGAATGTCTGTTTAACTTGACAAAATGCCAGAATTTTTTTTTGTCATATTGAAAAAGTGTGTAACTTTAAATCGTAAAATCATGAAAAAGATAATTTTAAGTATCGTATTTTTTGCTGTTATAATACTTGGATCAATTACAGCAAAAGCCCAATCTGTAACATTCTATGTTGATATAAAACTCACCGATACCTGTTCGCCCGGAAACTACCATGGTTATTATTGTGTGAAGCTTGACCTTTGGTATTATGGCACTTATGTTTGCACTGCTCAAAATTGCAATGTAACCGGATCAGGTTGTTATCCATTTACCTGTTCATTTGTACCTGTTTTAGCTCAACCAGGTTATCATGTTATTGTTAATATAGCAGGAAGGTACCCTAGTGGGACTTGTACAACAAATTCCGGCTCTTCCAGTTCTTATACTTGGGAATATATGAGTTCTACCGACTGTTACTGTAAACTGTCGATTACACTTTAGAAATGTGAGAGATTAACTTTCTTTAAGTTTGAATTAATGAATTCAGGGAATAACGGAAGACAGATTTTGAAATATTTTTTGTTCGTTACCATTGTCTGTTTTACTCAGTTATTCCCTGATTTTACTTTTTCTCAAGGACAATGGAACAATTGGATTTTCGGCAGACATGCTGGCATTACATTTAACTCAGGTTCACCAATTCCAATATCAAATGTTTCATCACTTTATAGTGGTCGGGGAGCTGGTGTTACTGTTTCAGATTCGTTGGGGAACCTTCTTTTCTATGCAGAAAATAATGAGAATATGTCTGAGTATGTTTATAACAGAAATAATAACCGGACGCCCAACGGAACCCTTTATAATGGAAACGATTACAATAATCCTCAACCTTTATTTGCTGTTCAAAATTTAAATGATGACAGCCTCTACTATATTTTCTCAGTGATTAATCCTAATCCTCTTGGTCCTGGTGGATTAGTTTACTCTGTCTTAGACATGAGACTTGATGGGGGGCTCGGAGATATTATTCCCGGACAAAAGTCTATCCCTATCTATAGCAGTATTCATGCACACTCTGTACTAACCGGCACCAGACATCATAATAATAAGGATGTATGGATTGTAATACATAATCTCACTGTGAGCGATTGCTATCTTTCATATCTTGTACATCCTGGGGGCATTGACACCATTCCGGTTGTAAGTCCGAGTTACGTAGACTTTCCTTCGGATTCAAATTATGAGAATTTAAATTCCATAAAAATTTCTCCGGATGGTAAGAAACTGATATGTCTTGCCGATACTACTGCTGAATATTGCACTTTTAATTCCGAAACTGGCGTGATCACTCATTTATTTAAAATCAAATTTGGTTCAACTCAACCAGGTCAGGTATTCCAGGAAAATGACGCTGAATTTTCTGTTGATAATAAATATCTTTATATTACAGAAGATGGAGGAGGCTTTTTAGGTCCTACAAAACTGTTTCAATTTGATGCTACACAAACCGATTCACTTCTGTTTAAACAAAGTCAGATTTTGATCAGTTCAGAACCCCGTGAGTGGAATCAATGGTTTGATGGTTTACAGAGAGGACCAGACTATAAAATTTATTGTACCGCTTTGTTTATGGTGGATTCAATCAGTGTGATAAACAATCCTTCCGTACAGGGGTCAGGCTGTAATTTTCAAAAAAATTCCCTTTGCCTTCTACCAACAAATTTGGCATTATACGGTTTCCCTCAATTTTTACAAAAATATTATGCCTATATACGTCAGACAGGTCTTCTATGTTCGAATAATTCGATTCAATACAGCTCTTCTGTTTGGCCTCCTGCCGACAGCATTCATTGGGATTTTGGCGATCCGGCAACAGGCCCGGACAATTTTTCAAATCTTCCGAAGCCAACTCATATTTATTCGAACGCAGGAACCTATACTGTAGAATTATTTGTGAGGCACATAGACAGACGCACTGACACTGCCTGGCAAACAATTGTAATTTATTCAAGTCCGCAAGTTTCACTTGGACCTGACAGAACTATTTGCACAGGTGATTCCACAACATTTGATGCTGGTGCATGCTCCGGATGCGTCTATTTGTGGAAGGACCTTGGGTCAGGTTTAATTGTAGGTACAGGTCAAACATTCACAACAGGACAGCCTGGAGATTATTTAGTTACTGTAACAAATACTAATGGTTGTGAAGGATTAGATACTGTACAATTATCGACCACACCAGTTCCTTCGGTTACAAATAATCCTCTTTCAAAATCCATTTGCTCAGGTGAATCCACAAATATTCTTTTAACCTCTAATGTTCCCGGAACAATTTTTCACTGGACTGCCAGCCTCACCTCGGGCAATGTTACAGGATTCTCGCCAGATTCAGGCCTTGTAATAAACCAGGGGCTCATTAATACATTGCCAACACCAGGAGTGGTGATTTATCACATTACACCAACGGTAGGCAATTGCGCTGGTTCAACTGTTGATTTTACAGTTACTGTCAATCCGGCAGACTCAGTCAGTGTTAGTATTTCAACTCCGTCAAATAATGTATGTGAAGGCGCACAGGTAACCTATACTGCAACGCCTGTCAACGGAGGTTCGTCTCCGTCCTACCAATGGAAAGTCAATGGAATCGATGTTGGTCCAAACAGTTCAACATATAGCTACATCCCAGTGAATGGTGATATTGTAACTTGCGTCCTTACCTCTTCAAATTCGGTTTGTGTCACGAATAACCCTGCAACATCCAATGCAATAACAATGACAATGAATCCCATCCTTCCTGTCAGTGTTTCAATAAGTGCCTCGGAGAATCCTTTCTGCCAAGGATCTACTATAACGTTCACAGCTAATCCAACGAATGGAGGTACAACACCATCGTATCAATGGAAAGTAAATGGCGGAAATGTTGGCGGCAACATCTCTGTTTACGCATATGTTCCCAATAACGGAGATGTTGTTTCCTGTGTTTTGAATTCGAGCATTCCCTGCCCATCAGGAAACCCGGCTATATCAAATCCGATCACAATGATTGAAAATACCAACGTTGTAGTCAGTGTTACAATTTCACCATCATCAAACCCGGTCTGTGCAGGAACATCGGTTACATTCATAGCAACTCCCGTCAATGGCGGCACAATTCCGGTTTATCAATGGAAGGTTGACGGAATTATTGTGGGAGGCAATAATCCTGTTTATTCCTATGTTCCGGTGAACGGAGATGTCATCACTTGCATACTCACGTCAAACGCAGTGTGTGCAAGCGGGAATCCCGCCAATTCTAATGCCATTATAATGATCGTCAATCCGAACCTGCCTGTCAGCATAACTATTTCTGCATCTGCAAACCCTGTTTGCGCAGGGACACAAGTTACCTTCACAACAGCCACCATATATGGTGGCCCTACGCCATTTTATCAATGGAAGGTCAACGGGTTCAATGTCGGCACAAATTCATCTGCATACTCGTACAATCCGGTATCCGGCGATCTGTTATCCTGTATTCTTACCTCCGATGAAATTTGCCCAACAGGAAATCCGGCAACCTCCAACACGATAATAATGACCGTGAATCCAAATCTACCTGTCAGCATAACTATTTCCGCATCAATAAACCCTGTTTGTTCAGGAATTCCGGTGACATTCACAGCGGCCACCATGAATGGTGGCCCTACGCCATTTTACCAATGGAAGGTGAACGGTGCCAATGTCGGGACAAATTCATCTACATATACATATAATCCGGTATCCGGCGATCTGATATCATGCCTCCTCACATCAAATATTGTCTGTCCTATTGGAAATCCGGCAACATCCAATACCATCACCATGAATGTTCCAGCCAGCCCCGTTGTCACCTTTACCCGATGTAATGATTCAATCACCACAATCAATGCTCAACCGTTTAAATTGAAAGGTGGCATTCCTCTCGGCGGAACATATTCTGGTCCGGGAGTTACCAACAACATTTTTT
>CAIYUC010000197.1 GCA_903929315.1 uncultured Bacteroidales bacterium | reverse complement strand
TTCTTCCCTTTTTTTTGGCATAAAAACTGTGTTGGCTTTTAATATTACCTTTATGCCCCGATTGATACATAGATTTATTTTTCTGTTGTTATGACAAAAAATAAAAATAATGCCCTAAAAGGCGGTTACAAGTATAAACAGATCATGCGCAGGTATGGAAAAAAAAACAATGAACCTGTGCTTAAAGTGATCCGGAAAAGAGAGGCTCAAAATATTTCCAATCCGGTTTATATAGTCAGCAGCACTGTTCTTTCTACTGTAGAAATTGAATATTCCTATATGCCATCTCCACCTCCACTTCCAAAGGTGAAAATAGTACCAAAAGCCGGTACGAAGAGGGGAGAGGGGTAATAAGGCTCTTCACCGGAAAAACACCGGTTATTTTGCATAGGTAATAGCCCGTGTTTCCCTGATAACTGTGATCTTTATCTGCCCGGGATAGGTCATCTCCGTCTGGATTTTACGTGAGAGGTCAAAAGAAAGCTGGTTGGCTTCTGCATCGGTGATTTTATCTGCCCCGACAATTACACGAAGTTCACGGCCTGCCTGAATGGCATAGGTCTTTACAACGCCCGGGTAACTAAGTGCCAGTTCTTCAAGGCGTTTTAACCGTTCGATATAGGCCTCCACAACCTCTCTCCGGGCGCCGGGTCTTGCTCCCGATATTGCATCACAAACCTGCACGATAGGGGCGATGAGGTTATCCATTTCCACTTCGTCATGATGCGCTCCAATTGCATTGCATATCTCCGGTTTTTCCTTGTATTTCTCCGCAGTCTTCATACCAAGGATGGCATGAGGTAATTCCGGTTCCGTATCGGGAACTTTGCCGATATCATGCAAAAGTCCGGCCCGCTTTGCTTTTTTGGGATTCAATCCAAGCTCGGCAGCCATGGTGGCGCAAAGTTTTGCAACTTCTATGGAGTGTTGCAACAGGTTCTGTCCATAAGAGGAACGGTATTTCATTTTACCGATCAACCGGATCAACTCATGATGTATATTGTGTATGCCCAAGTCAATGCTGACCCTTTTCCCGGTTTCAATAATTTCCTGTTCGATCTGTTTCTTTGTCTTTGCAACCACTTCTTCGATCCTTGCAGGATGGATACGTCCGTCGGTTACCAATCTATGCAAGGAAAGTCGTGCGATCTCTCTTCTCACAGGATCGAAACCTGAAAGGATGATTGCATCGGGAGAATCGTCGATGATGATCTCAATACCGGTAAGGGATTCCAAGGTTCGTATGTTACGGCCTTCACGACCAATGATCCTGCCTTTGACCTCTTCATTCTCGATATTGAATACGGAGACTGTATTTTCAATGGCGTGTTCACTTGCGGTTCTCTGGATGGTTTCAATGATGATTTTTTTTGCCTCCATGTTTGCTGTCATCTTGGCTTCATCCATCACATCCTTGATATGAACCAGGGCTTCGGATCTGGCTTCTTCCTTCAGGGTTTCGATCAACTGGGTTTTCGCTTCAAGGGCTGAAAGATTACCGATCGATTCAAGCTTTTCAATCTGTACCTTTAGTGCCTTGTCAAGTTCGGTTTGTTTTTTACTTACGATCTCGACTTGTACCTGGAGGTTTTGTTTGATCGTTCCAACTTCCTTATATTTCTTTTGAAGATCATCTATTTTCTGACTAAAGGAAGCCTCTTTTTGTTTTAAGCGATTATCATTTTTCTGGAGTTCTTCATTCTTTTCATGAACAAATTTCTCATGCTCAGTTTTTAGTTGAAGGAATTTTTCCTTGGCCTGTAATATTTTCTCTTTCTTGAGCACTTCGGCCTTTTCCATTGCTTCCTTCAGGATCAGGTCCCTTTTACGGTCCATTGCTTTTCTGAGTATCGTTCCGGTAAGAAGACCACCCATAATAATACCGCTCACGGCAATTATCAGAATTGTCAAAATATCCATTTTTTTGGTATTATATGTTAAACAAAAAAACCCGCATTAATCCAAGAGGTTTATGTAAACCCCAATCCTAAATGGAAAGGGCCGCCAAGCGGTTCGAACTTCCACCGTCCCGGTTTTTAATCGGAATCCCGGCGAACCGGGATGAGGCCTGTCCTACATGCTTATGAGCATTGCCCTAAAGTGTGTAATGTTGAGTTTACAAACTATTTTGAATCAATGCGGGTAAATCTTTATAATAAGTCAAAGAACGTTATGCAACCGGAATCTTAAGGAAGTCGGTCAGGGCCGTATCAAGAGTAAGTAATTTCTTTTCAAGATGATCTTCTCTTTCAGTATTATTACGCTCCATTTTCAGGTAGCTGATGGTGTATTCCAGTGCGACCATTGCCACCAGGTCTTGTTTGTCTTTATAAGCGTAATTATTTGAATATTCCTTTATCCTGTTATCAATCATTCTTACCGCTTTCCTCACAAGCTCCTCCTGTTCTTTTTCCACTGCCAGCTTATAAGACCTGTCGGCAATTGAGACCGATATTGAAAGTTCATCCATTTGTCCTGATCCAACGATTCATTAAGTATTCAATAATCCCATGCATTTATCGATTTCCCGCACAAGTTCAGTAATTTTACTTTTTGCTGCTATTGTGCCTTCTTTATTTTCTATTGTTTTAGCTATTATCAGTGACCTGATTTTTTCTTCTAAATGTTTTATTGTTTTTTTATTCTCTTCGTTAATTTGAATTAGTTCAATAACCTCACTTTTGCTTAGTTTTAACGATTCCTGAAGTTCCAGGCACCGTACCATCATTTTTTTTGATTTGTCCTCTATCCCTGATAAAAGAGATGCAACATTCGACATTTAATTGAAAATATATTTGCTATGCAAAGATAATCATTTACATAAATTTTCAAAAAAATAGTTTCCTGTTCTCATGTTAAAAAATCACAATTTTATTTTGTACTGATTTACTGTTAGTTGTCAGGATGCAGAAATAAATACCCGGGGGCATTTTATTCCCGATTTCATCTCTCCCGTCCCACCTGAAAGAAACTTTTCCGGTACTTTCTTCCGATGGATTGAGTATAACTACTGTGTGACCCAACGAATTGTAAATTGTTAAGCAACCCGACCCCGGCTGATCCCGGAAAAAATCAATTGTTGTTTCATCCCGGAAAGGGTTTGGATGAACAACCATAGAGCCCTTAACCGGTAATGGTTTCTTTTCCAGGCCGGTCAAAATATCCATGTTCGTCATCCAGAGCTGCCAGTGCCCGTTACGCCATGATTCCCAGATGTCATAAAGATGGTTTATATCCCCTTGAAAGAAATTAAATAGCTGGGGATGTGTATCCGCATTTCCGTAGTTTGAGATATTTATATAACCTGTATCCCAGAGATGAGGTGTTACCCATATTTCAAGGTCGCCTGTTGTATCCGAAGCAAATGTTTTTAAGGTATTATCAAGATAACCGGGATGATCAGTCACGATCATCGCACCCAAGTAAGATGGAAATATGTTATTGGAAAAGCTGAAATCCTTAAATTCATACTCGAATAAAGACACAGGATCAAAATCCGTTAACCTCCAGAAGGTGCCCTGCTTACTCTCGAACACGAGATCTCCCGAAGTCATGCCCCCATGAGTATCATTCCCGATCGATAAATGCTCGTACTGTAACCCACCAATCACTGCGGTCGGTGCACTCCATACTCCGGTGAAATAATCCCTTTTGGAAAAATATACAGTTGAAGTTCCGGCATTATTCTTGGTCCAGAAAATGTGATCGTTACCTATCAATGGTCTGGAACAATTATTTTTGTCGAACTGGATTGTGTCAGTGTCTGACCTCTTATAAAGGATCCGGCCATTCTGCTCCCAAACCATTTCCTGCAGGCCTTCGTCAGATAAGTCTGAAAAATAATTGGTTTCATCCTGTGAGGTCGTTCTCACAGGGATCATGGGCGAGACATTCCCGTTCCTCAGGCAGCATACATAGTAGATATCCCAGTTCCCGTTCATGTCGGTTTGAAAATAAACGCCAAACGCCGTATCCCCCGTATGATACTTATAGATCCTGGGATTTTTAAAGTGAACATTGGGTTGGGATAATAATATGTGGGGGGCACCCAGAGGTATCAGACTTCTCCAGTATAAAGCAGTCGATAAGGTATCTGTCGATTTCTCCCAGCAGGCATAAAGGGTGTCATAGATGTTGTAAAATTCCTGAAATGTTGAAAGCGTGACATTTCTGTTGTCGGTCAGTGAATCGGTTATCGGGACCGGATCAGACCATTGCTCATTCTGGGCATAAAAAACCCGGGGAAAGATGGTCAATGCGATGAGTATGTATAGCTTTTTCATGGAATATATTTTCCCAAATATATGAAGTTTTTAAAAAAAATCAAAAAAACATATTACCTATTCCATTTGAAACCGATTAATGTAAAATAATTCAGAATTCAGAATTTGTGACTATGTCACTTTGTTACTTTGTTACTCTATGACTTTATAATAACACAACGATTATGACAGAACAATTCCTTCATTACATCTGGCAGTTCAGATTACTAAAAACAGATTTACAAACGGAAGGTGGCGAATCACTTACGGTGTTACATCCGGGGTTTCCTAATCATGACGGCGGACCTGATTTTTTTAATTCAAGGATCCGGATAGGGAATACCATATGGGCGGGAAATGTTGAGATCCATATCAACGCTTCCGATTGGTTCAGGCATAAACACCATAAAGACAAAGCATATGACAATGTGATCTTGCATGTGGTTTTCGCCAATGATCTCCAGGTTTTCGACAGAAATCAAAAACAAATCCCTACGTTAACAGTGAAAGGATGTTTTGCTGAAACTATCTATGAACGTTATAAAGGGTTTTTGAATAACCGATCATGGATCCCTTGTGAACAACTGATCAAGACTATTCCCGATATTCATTTTGACCAATGGTCATCAGCCCTTATTATTGAACGTCTGGAACAAAAAACGGTTCAGATCCAAAAATCGTGGGAAGCATGTAAACAGGATTGGGATGAAACCTTTTATCAGAATCTCCTAAAAGCTTTCGGTTTTAAGATCAACGCGCATCCTTTTGAACTGTTGGCTAAATCGCTTCCTCTTAAGATCCTGCTAAAACACAGGGACAATTTATTTCAGCTTGAAGCATTATTGTTCGGGCAGGCACGAATGCTTGACAGGTCGTTTTCAGAAGAATATCCTGAAAGATTGAAAGAAGAATATCAATTTCTTCAGGGAAAATATTCACTCAGACCCATTGAAGGAGGATTGTGGAAATTTTTACGTTTACGACCGTCCAATTTCCCCTCCATTCGTATCGCACAACTTGCAGTATTATTTGCTTCGACTGATAACCTATTCTCATCTATATTGGAATTCAATACATTAAGTCGTATTCAGGAATTATTCTCTGCTACAGCATCCGGTTACTGGAATACCCATTTCCTGTTCGGGAGAACTTCATCATTGCGACCCAAACTTCTTGGGGCATATTCCATCCGGTTGATTGCACTTAACCTTGTCATTCCATTCCTGTTTTTTTATGGAATGGAAAAAGGAATAACAGACGTTAAAGAGAAAGGGATAACGATGCTGGAACATCTTCCTGGCGAGATCAATGCGGATCTTAATCATTGGAAACGGTTGGGAATGCCTGTTATGAACGCATTGAATACACAGGCGCTTATTCAGTTGAAAACCAACTATTGCGATAATAAGCGGTGTCTTGAATGCAGAATTGGGAACAAAATTTTAATCAATTGATCAATTTTTATTCTGATGCTCGATGCTCGATACTCTTGGCTATAAATAATTACCATGAATAACAATGAATAACTGAATATTAAAATGACAAATACCATGAATATAACCCAAATCCTGATAGACTACTTCACATTCAACAAGAAGGAACAACGTGGAATACTCGTTTTGGTTTCCATTCTTTTCACATTGGTAGTTGCATACGCGGTAATTCCATCTGTCATTCAGCAGAAACCTCCGGATTTTTCTCAATTTGAAAATGAAATTTCTGTCTTTGAGAAAGAAATGAAAATGGAAGACTCTCTGGAAAACAGCCGGAACCAGAAAAAACTTTATTTCAGGTCAGGATTTACGCACATGAACAATGATTCAGGCAGATTTGGCAAACCAAAACCTAAAGAATTGATTATTATAGAATTGAATAGTGCGGATACTTTTGAACTTCAAAGATTAAGGGGGATCGGATCATCATTTGCAAAAAGGATTGTATATTACAGGGAGCGCCTTGGCGGCTTTAAGGATAAATCACAGCTATTAGAGGTCTTCGGAATGGATACTGTCCGTTATAATGGAGTCAAGGAAAATCTGATTGTCAATAAAGATTTAATCCATAAGATCAATATTAATAATGTGACTTTTAAAGATCTGATAAAACATCCTTATTTCCCGTTTGGGATCACCAAAGCTATCATCCTGTATAGAAAAGATCATAAATTATTCAAAAACATAGGAGAGTTGAAAAGTATCCAGGGAATAAATGACTCGATTTATGGCAAAATGAAGGTTTATGTGAAGATTGAGTAATAGTTAGTTATTCATGGTGATTCATTGTTATTAAAAGTTATTCATTGTTCATTCTTCATTGTTCATTCTTCATTGTTCATTCTTCATTGTTCATTCTTCATTGTT
>CAIYUC010000196.1 GCA_903929315.1 uncultured Bacteroidales bacterium | reverse complement strand
TTTTTATGACGGGAAAGTCCGCGTGGTGGATACGACAGGTAAGGAATTATATAAATATTCACCAAATGACTACATGGATTATGTGGAAGAACGGGTTGAGCCCTGGACTTACCTCAAATTCCCTTACCTTAAGAAAATCGGGTGGAAAGGATTTGTCGAAGGACAGGATTCCGGAGTGTACCAGGCCACGCCACTTTCAAGGCTGAATGCATCAGATGGCATGGCTACTCCGATTGCCCAGCAGGAATATGAAAGAATGTATAAAGTGCTGGGAGGAAAACCGGTGCACAACACCCTTGCTATGCATTGGGCTCGCCTCGTCGAACTGATATACTCAGCAGAGCATTGCCTGGAATTAGCCACAGACCCTGAGATCACAGGTACAGAGTTAAGAGCTCCTTTAACAAACATACCTAAGGAAGGCGTGGGGATTGTGGAAGCACAGCGTGGAACATTAACCCATCATTACTGGACGGATGAGAAAGGAATGGTTACCAAAGTAAATCTTATCGTCGGTACAACCAATAACCATGCAGCTATTTGTATGTCGATAAAAAAAGCCGCCCAGGGATTGATTAAAAAAGGAATTCCCGTGACTGAGGGGACTTTGAACATGATCGAAATGGCATTTCGTGCCTATGATCCCTGCTTCTCATGTGCCACCCATTCACTTCCCGGACAAATGAGAATGGTAGTAAATTTCAGAGATATGGAAGGAAACATAATTAAGACCATTAAAAGGGATTAATAGTTAAACCTGGTGTTTGAAGAACCATGAATGATGAAATTTACGAGGTAAGATTTAAGATTGAATGTACGACCTACGATGTACGATTAGATTGCAAATTATTCGTCGATCGTCAATCAAAAAATTCAATCGTAAATCGTAAATCGTAAATCGTAAATTAAAATAACGTCCTAATGGATATAAAACAGGAAAAAATTTTGATTTTAGGAATTGGGAATGATATCCTGAAAGATGATGGTATAGGACCAAAGCTGGTGAAGGATCTTAAAATAAGGGACTTACCAAACGGATTATGTTTTGAAACCTGTGCCATGGGCGGGCTCGAGATCCTCGACATGGTACGCGATTATCATACCGTCGTGTTTATCGATGCAATAAAAACAAAAGACGGGATAGCCGGTAATGTCTATTATTTCCAGGATGCAGATTTCAGGGAAACCATGCATTTATCCAATCTGCATGATGTCAACTTCATCACTGCCCTTGAATTGGGCAGGAAGATCAAATTGAATATCCCTGAAAATATTCATATTATCGCTGTGGAGATCCTTGAAGACATGGAATTCGGCCGTTCCCTAAGCCCGGAACTTGAAGAGAAATACCCGGAAATCCTTGAGAAAGTATATTGTTATTTGAAATCAATCCTTATCCCGGCTGCTTTCTGATCTTTTTTCTTTGCGTCTTCGCGTCTTTGCGGTGAAAAAAAAACTGGTAATCTGGTAAATGCTAATTTGTCACGCGTTCGGAAACGCGCGACAGCTCAGATCAATAGACTTTCCTCTTCAGATATTGCGTATGCAGTAACTCATGCGCCTTCTCCCCCAGCGGTTCACCCAGGAATTCATCATAAACCATTATCACTTCAGGGTTTTCATGAGCTTTACGCAATTCAAGCCCGCTTTCTTCAGCATATAGCGCCTGTATACGCTTTTGCCTGATCTCAGGATTGGTAGGGATGGGTTGACCACCTCCTCCGAGACACCCGCCCGGGCATGCCATTATTTCGATTAAATGGTACGGCGATTTCTTGTCCTTGACATCCTGGATAATCTTTCGGGCATTGGCAAGGCCATGTGCCACCGCCACCCGCAATTCTACCCCTTCGAGGAACCTCCATTCAGGTAACGTATCTTCGAGCAGAAAAGTGGCTTCCTTGATTCCGTCCAATCCCCTTATAGGCGTAATTTCGAGGTTATCAAAGGGAATTTCCCTGCCTGTGACCTTTTCATAGACCGTACGCAGGGTTGCTTCTGTAACACCACCGGTGGCGCCAAATACAACTCCGGCTCCCGTCGCTTTTCCCATCAGGGTGTCATAATGATCGTTAGGCAAAGAATTGAAATCGATTCCTGCCTGTGTTATCATAATGGCAAGCTCCCGCGTTGTCAACACAAAATCTACATCCTTGAACCCGCTGGAACGCATCTCCGGACGATCTGCCTCGAATTTCTTCGCAGTGCAAGGCATTATGGAAACAGTCACTATATTTTCGGGTTTTAACCCCATCTTTTGCGCATAATAGGTTTTCGCCAGGGCGCCGAACATTTGTTGCGGTGACTTACATGTAGAAAGGTGTCCAAGGGTATCCTGGAAGGTTTGTTCAATGAATTTTACCCAACCCGGTGAACAGGAAGTCGTCATGGGTAGCTTTACTTTCGGATCTTTATCGACGAACTTTTTTCTTAGTCTCTCCAGGAATTCCGCACCCTCTTCCACCGTCGTAAGGTCAGCGGAAAAAGCCGTATCGAGGACGGAATCAAATCCAAGTCTTCGCAATGCTGTAACCAATTTACCGGTAACTCTTTTTCCCGGTTCAATCCCGAGGTCTTCACCCAGTGCGACCCTCACTGCCGGAGCGGTTTGAACGATAACATGCTTATTCTTGTCCCAGATCGCAGTCCAAACCTCCTCTATATAATTCTTTTCAACCAGGGCTCCGGTCGGACAACGGTCGATACATTGTCCGCAATTGGTGCACATCACTTCAAATAACGGTCGCCCGAAGAAAGTGGATATTTTCATATCGGGACCCTTGTGTGCAACACCCACAGCGCTGACACCCTGTATATTCAGGCAGGTCCTCACACACCGCTGGCAACGGACACACTTGCTGTCATCTTTTATTATTGACGGGGACAGATCATCGATGGTATAATTCTTAAATGGAACAAGATCAAGGTAATAGGGATTAATAATCTTAAATTCAGAAGCGAGGGCCTGCAGTTCGCATTTCCCGTTCTTATAGCATTTGGTACAGTCGGCATTGTGCTCGGAAAGAAGAAGTTCAATCATCGTTTTCCTTGCGCCTCTGATCCTGACGCTGTTTGTCAGGATCTCCATACCTTCTTCAACAGGCGTAGCGCAGGACGCAACAAGCGTCTTGGATCCTGCTTCTTCCACAAGGCAAACCCTGCAATTCCCTGCAATCTGAAGATCTTTATGATAGCAGAGCGTGGGAATGGTGATATTCATTTGCTTCGCGGCATCAAGGATCGAAGTTCCCCTTTCAACGCTTACATCCAATCCGTCAATTTTAAGAGATACTTTGTTTTGAGGAGTAATAACCCGTGCCGGGAATTCATAATTTTCAAACTTATCCTCCACCTCATCCTGTGCAAGCTGAAGGTTCAGTCCGATATAATCATAGAGATCCTGTTTCCTGAACTTGAATTCCTGCAGTGACAATAACTCATCTGTTACTATTTCACTGAATGTTGCCAATAAATTACAGATTTCTTTTGGCGGAAAACCTTCAGCAAACCGCGGGAGAGTGATATCATCCATATAGTTAATCAGCAGGCTGCGGTCGGAGCTGTGTACTGCTGAGGCTAAGATGCTATATAAGGTACTCGTAAGGGATTTAAACCTCAATTCTTCCATCTGCTGATAATTGGGGAAGATTTGTCCGGCATCCAGGGAGAGAATACGTGCATTGATCCGGGAGATGATCTTTTCCTTATAGACCATCATGTATTCGTGGATGATCAGGTTTGTCCTGAAGGAAATATGTTTCAATGCCGCTTCATTCTTTGCATTCCATTCAAGGGGATTACTTTTCATCTTCGCCAGCAGGAACAATAGCCTCCTTGAGACATGATACCGCGGGGAAGAGGACCAGTTCAGAACTTTCCGTGTATAAGAAGAATCCACGTTTAACTTTAAATCCAGGTATTTCAGCATCCAGTAGCGTTCGAAGGGCTCAGGGGTGATCTTGAGCTTCCCCATCATGATCCTCATAAAGATGCCTGCATATGCTATTAATTTGGGAACATAGATCGGTTTTACAGATTCCCCCAAAAAATCCTTGGTCGCAATTCCGAATAATTCGCGATGTGAGGTGGAGCCATCAGGACTGGCAGCATAGATATCATAAGAAGGTAATCTGTGACTTTGGCGGACGATGAGAAGAATTAATTTTGTAAGATCATTGATATGGATATAAGAAACAGCCGATTCGCCTTTCCCGCCCAGTATTCTGTGATCATAGCCATTGGAAAGCCAGGTATTCAGAAATTTATACAATGGCGGATATTCACACCAATCACTGAAAACAGCAGCAAAACGGATAATCGTACAGGGAAAGAACTTGGAACATTCCTTCAGCATGATCTCTCCTGCTTTTTTCGTCTTTGCATAGTCAAAATCCGCATCCGGCGGTGTTCTTTCATTGATGATTTGTCCGGCAGGAGGAAAATTACAGGCAGCAAGTGAACTTGCGAAAATAAACCTCTTGATCTTGAGTTGCTTGGCAAGTTCTATCACATTTTTCGTACCGTCGATATTTGTCCGCTGATAAGCGGTATTGCTCGTGTAATCAAAGTCATAAAATGCTGCGAGGTGAAGGATAAAATCAACCCCTCCCTTCTTCTGGATAAAGTCGATAACCTCCGGGAGTTTTGTGATGGATGCTATATCCCATTGGATCCAGTGAATGTTCGGATGATAATGAATACCGGCTTCGTTAGCAGAACGCCGGGCAATGGCATAGACAATAAAATGGTCCTTGACAAAATCCATAAAATTCCGGCCCACGAAACCGGAAGCGCCGGTAATGACGATTGATGGTAATTCAGTTTTCATAGTGTAACAAGTTCATCTTTTTGTACGAGAAAATATCTTTTATATAACAGGTATAAGACGAGGATGGTCAATCCCATCAAAAAATCGGCAAATCCGGAAAAAATGATCATGAATATGTGTTTGACGAAAAAGAAATAAGACAATAAAAAAATCGTAGCCATAAATTTTGCAGTGCAGGAAATCGCTATTAATTTTCCCGAATGTTCAAGATCCAAAGCGGCCATGATGTACGCTACACTGACCACGATGTGAAAAACACCCCCCTGGACCGCAAAAAACTTTTCTTCCAGGTGAAAACCAAAGAATTCAATGACCGAGATCGGTAGAACAATCAATGATATTCCAAAACAAATGGAATGGATCGCCACTAACCATAAAATCCACTTGAGTAATAGTGCCCAATTAAAGTCAGGTATTTTCATAAAAAATGAATTATTAATATTTACTTCTCGTCTCCGTCTTTTTAAAATCAAAGACTTATTGATTTTGGGTGTAAAATTAGGAAAAAAATAATTCCCACTGTTAGTTTATTAACAAAAGAAATTTTAACTTTGCACCGTGAATTTAAAAAACCAATATTTCTTACTTTAATATATACATTATCAACATAATAACATAAAAAATGTCACCAAACGGGAATTTAATCAGGGAATTGGTAGAAAAACACGGGCGGAGCAGGACAAGTCTTATGCCCATTCTACAGGGAGTGGTTGAACGGCAGAATTATATTGCAGATTATGATTTAACAGATATTGCAAAAGAATTGGATCTGTCGGCAGCTCAGGTTTATGGTACAGCTACATTTTATTCATTTCTGGATACTGTGCCCAGAGGCAAATATATCATCCGGGTCTGCAAAACCATCACATGCGATATGCATGGGAAGAAAACCATTGTGCAGACATTGGAGAATATGCTGAAAATCAAAGTTGGCGAAACAACCCAGAACAAAAAGTTTACACTGCTGGAAACGAACTGCCTTGGCTGGTGCCATAAAAGTCCGGCAATGCTCATCAATGATGAACCTTACACCGAGCTTACACCGGAAAGAATCCACGATATCATTGCCGATTTTATGAATAAATCGTAATTAAACTAAGAAGGAGAGAAAGAAATGGCAGAATTAGTTCAAAGAGTAGACCTCATTTTCGGAGAATATTCCGACGAAAAATATAAAGTATTAGAGGAAACGTTAAGCCGCTCCAATGAAGACATTATTAAGGATCTTCTTAATTCCGGGTTGAAAGGTCGTGGAGGCGCTGGTTTCCCGACTGCAATGAAGTGGAAGTATGCTGCAGAACAACCTGTGAAAGAAAAGTATGTCGTCTGTAATGCGGATGAAGGAGAGCCCGGAACATTCAAGGACAGGGAAATCCTTTCAAAAGTTCCCCGGAAAGTCTTTTCAGGAATGGCAATATGCGCAAAAGTGATCGGCGCTAAGAAAGGATTCATCTATCTCCGCGGGGAATACCGCTTTATGTTACCCGCATTGCAGGTGGAACTGAAAGAATTCCATGTGTATGCCAAAAAACTGAAACTTGATTTCACCATTGAAATAAAAATGGGAAGTGGCGCTTACATCTGTGGAGAAGAAAGCGCATTGTTTGAATCGATGGAAGGAAAACGGGGTGAACCAAGGAACAAACCTCCTTATCCCACGGTTTCAGGATATCTTTCAAAACCCACGGTTATTAATAATGTCGAGACTTTTGTGAACGTAGTGGTGATTTGCCGTATCGGCCCGGTTCAATACCGGAAACTGGGTACGCAGGACTCACGGGGATCAAAAGTATTTTCTGTATCAGGTGATACACCAAAACCCGGGATCTATGAGCTGGAACTCGGAATGCCGCTAGTCAGATTCGTGGAAGAATTTGGTGACGGGGATACCAAAGCCGTCCAGGTAGGAGGTGCATCCGGTTTTTGCGTGCCAATGAAAAAATTCAAGGATACCATCATTGGTTTTGAAGGCGTCCCTACAGGAGGCTCCATGATGATCTTCAACAGTTCCCGTTCCATGTATAATGTGCTGCATAATTACCTCGGCTTCTTCGAAGAAGAATCATGTGGTCAATGCACCCCTTGCAGGGTCGGTTGCCAGCAGCTCAAAAAAGGAATCGAAGCGGTAAAAAGAGGAGATAAACCTGTGGTTTACCTCGATCAGCTGATGAAATTAAGTGAAACGATGAAAATAACAGCAAAGTGCGGCTTAGGCCAATCCGTCGCCAATTCATTTTCATCCATAGTAAACAACTTTAAAGAAGAAATGATCTACTAATTTTATAATAATCATAGAATGGCTGAAAAGTTAAAATTACAAATAGATGGCATCGATGTTACCGTTAATAATGGTACCACGATTCTTGATGCAGCGAGAAAGGCCAATATACATATCCCCACTCTTTGTTATCATGAAGATCTCTGCGTTGCAGGGAATTGCAGGGTTTGCGTAGTAGAAGTTGGCGGGTCAAAAGCCCTTGTGCCTGCCTGTGCAATGCCAGCATCAGAAGGTATGCAGGTCAGAACAAATACGGGTAAAGTCCGTTTGGCAAGAAAACACATTGTCGAATTACTGCTTTCTGAACATAACGCCGATTGCACAAAATGTTATAAGAACGGGAATTGCGAACTTCAATACCTGGCTTCGGAGATGCTCACGGGCGACCCTTTATATATCGACCTTGTTCCCGAACACAATTATACAATTGACCGGTTCAATTCAGCGATCATTAAGGATGACAGCAAATGTATCCGTTGTCAGCGCTGTGTCAGGACTTGTGAAGAGCTGCAAAGTGTCAGCGCTTTGGACGTAGCCTATAAAGGAAATAAGATGAAAATTTCCACTTTCTTTGAAAATCCTTTATTTGAAGTCGTTTGTACAAATTGCGGACAATGTGTCCTTCGCTGCCCGACAGGAGCATTGATAGAGAGAAATTACATCGACCAGGTCTGGGATGCTATTTACAATCCCAATAAACATGTCGTTGTTCAAACAGCTCCTGCTGTCAGGATAGCGCTGGGCGAATCATTGGGAATGGCTCCCGGTAAAATTGTAACCGGGAAAATGGTTGCCGCATTAAAAAGGTTGGGGTTCGATGCTGTTCTCGATACAGACTTTACTGCAGACCTGACAATTATTGAGGAAGGCCACGAATTGCTGAACCGTCTGAAGAGAGTTCTGGTCGATAAAGACCCGACGGTTGCCTTGCCGATGGCAACATCCTGTTCTCCGGGATGGATAAAATTCATCGAGCATACATTCCCGGAATACTTACCGAATCTATCTTCCTGCAAATCCCCTCAGCAGATGTTCGGTGCACTTGCTAAAACCTATTATGCACAGAAAAAAGGCATCGACCCCAAAACTATTGTTTCCGTATCCATTATGCCATGTACAGCAAAGAAATTCGAAGCAGATCGTCCGGAGATGAGGTCCAGCGGATACAAGGATGTTGATTTTGTTCTGACTACCAGGGAACTGGGCATTATGATCCGCCAGGCAGGCCTCGACTTTGAATCATTGCCAAATGAACATTTCGACAGTATCATGGGTGAATCCACAGGTGCCGCCGTCATTTTCGGTTCAACAGGCGGAGTGATGGAAGCAGCGCTCAGGACAGCATACGAAGTTGTGACCGGGCGGCCAGTACCGTTCGAAAAATTGAACATCCTGCCGGTCCGTGGCACGGAAGGCGAAGTGAGGGAAGCATCGATCAAAATTGAAAAGACTCTTCCTGCATGGAGTTTCCTGGAAGGCGTCGAATTGAAATGCGTGGTTGCCAACGGCCTTGCACATGCCAAACGCGTGATGCAGAGTGTTAAAGATGGGACAGCAAACTACCATTTCATAGAGATCATGGCTTGTCCCGGGGGATGCCTCGGTGGCGGCGGACAACCGATCCCGACCAACCCTGAAGTCCGTTCAAAACGTAAAGCTGCAATATATGAAGAAGATATGGGTATGCCCATTCGTAAATCTCATGAGAACCCTGAAATTGCTGAAATCTACAAAGAATTCCTTGGCGAACCCCTTGGACATAAATCACATGAACTACTACATACACACTACACTCCGAGAAAGAGGTACTAAACTTTACTAATCCCAAACCGGAAGGCTGCTTTTTATGAAGCAGCCTTTTTTTTACAAATTCTTATATTGTATATTCACAGCCGCCTTTATTAGTGACGCGTTATGCGTAAATTGTGGTTGACTATTTCTGTTAAATGAAATCATTCGACCCAAAATGATCTATTATTTTTCAAAATGACCGGGATTGTCATAAATATATTTTCGAATTCGTTCGATTTCATATCCTGAACGGATTATGTGTTCATAATAATTACGTTGCCAGACAGGAGTGGCATGTTTGGAACACAACGTTTCATCCGATTTTCGGGATTCGTTGATACGTCGTGCCGAAAATGTTTTGAATTGGCGAACGATTTCGGGTAACCCGTGAATTTTGGCGGGGATTTTTGCACGCGCGGTGTTTGTAGGGGCGGGTTCGGAACCCGCCCCTACACGGTGATCCCCTATGATTCTACTCCCGTGAAAATGATCCGGCATTATGACATGGGCATCCAACGAAATATGGGGATTGTGGTTTGGCAGGTCATTCCAAACGAATTCGGTAATTCTACCGAATTCGTTCAAAATCATACATCCCTTTTCAATCTTTCCAAAAAAATCATCCTTTTCTAATGCACAAATCGTAATAAAATATGCACCAGGTGATGAATAATCATATCCCTTCAACCGTATGGACCTACGTTGATGAAATTCAGGATCGAACCTTCGGAGATAGAACATATCATCTATTAATTCAATGTTACAATAGGTGATGGTTCAGTAGGGTCAGGTTCAGTAAGGGCGGGTTTGGAACCCGCCCCTCCAATCCGGAACCCATCCATCCCGCTTAATCGGTTGGGCAGGCAAAAGGTAATACCATTGTTGATAACTTGTGACGTTTTAATTGGGTTTATAACCCTTAAAAACGGTCAACTTATTTCAGGTAACCACTGAGATCAATCATTGCCATTTGCCTCTAAAATAAAAAAGGACTGTCGGGATCATTCCCAACAGCCCTTCGAGTAAAAAGCATAGTGTAACATTAACACTATAATTCGTCAGGATCTTCTGTTTCGCTTTTGATGATTACTTTTTTATGCCTGTCAGACTCATGCAAAGACCCTGGTGCATGTCCTTTGCCTGGCCGTATAATGATTGTCCGCTCAGTGGAGCGTGGAAAACCCAATACAGGTTCACGATCAACATCAATCGTGATCCTTGTCCCGTTCTTCTTTTCCTTAATATTGAAATTTCTTATCCTGTCCATCGGGATATCGCGCAATAGATCAAGCAGACTCCCTTCACCTTTCCTTATAGCCGGAGGCTCTATATCGAACGGCTCAACCCGGGATTCAAAATGATGCCGGTGTTCTCCCGGTGGATTTGGTCGTTCAGGTGACTCGGGCGGCTCAGGCATATCAAAATCAAAATTATAGTCAAATCCTCCCGGTTGAGCATGCATTTTAAAATGAGGAGATTTAAAATTCTTACTCATGATCCGGATACGATCTGTCATTTTTCGGATCGAGTCCATCATCCCGGAATCGGGTAAATTCATTTCGCTTAACGATAGGCTCAGTTCTTTTAATCCCGCATCCAGCCCTTTCATATTTTCATCCAGATTAACGATGATCTCATTTATCTCTCCCTGGTCAAGCGATTTGGCACTGGTGATGGTGGTATCAATAACGGTTTTTTCCCCATTTTCATCTTTGATGATCTTTAATTTCAAAATGGTTTTGGGATTTTTTTTAAGGGTGTCCTGCGTATATCCAGGAGAAGTCAGAATAATTGTCATGATAGTTGCCAGGCCTATAACGAGCATGCTATCTTTTAACCACGAATATGTTTTCATATATCCTCCAATTTTTTTATAACAAATCTATAACCTGTTGAAAGACCACAGCGTTAATGAAAAGTTAAAATTGGTTAATGAAACGTTAATCTTTCCCTGTAACCGGGCGTATTTTTATACTTTTGGGCTGTGAACAGGAAAATCCTATCTATCATCATCGGACTTATTTGCCTTTCCCTTGTAGGGATCATCAGTGTTCAGTATTTCTGGATACGGAATGCGATAAAGGTTAAGGAAGCCCAGTTTGACCGGAGTGTAAATGATGCCCTTGGAAATGCAGTCAATAAGCTTGAAACGAGAGAAGATATTGCGTTTCTCAGGAGCAACGTTATGGCAGATAGTGTTAATTCCCTCGTTCAGGCATTTGCAAACGATACCATCTTTAGATTGAATAATAAACTGGATTCATTGCTTTCGTCTGATGAACTGTTACATATACCTCCACCACCTCCTCCTCCGGAGGCAAAACAAAACACTTTTACTTTTGAATATCATTTTAACGATGATTTCAACCACCTGGATACCTTAATAGAAATGGCAGAATCCGTTTACCCGGCGATGCCTCTCCCTGATTCGGAATTCACCTCCGCATGGAAGGAGGATATGCGCATCTGGAAAAATGAGGCCAAAAAGTTAAATACCGATGAGTTTACAGTAAGGACGAAGAGATTCGGTAACCCTCCGGGGACCATCATTGTCCATGAAGATATACGGAATATTTCCCGGAAAGCGAAAAAGATCAAGGATGTGATAAAGAGGATCGCTACCGAAATGGAAACAAAACCATTGCCTCTCAATAAACGTATCGACAAATCATCACTGGAACAATCCCTGAAAAAGACACTGGCCGATAAGGACATCGACCTCCCATTTGAATATGCAGTTTTATCTCCTTCCAATGATACGAACCCCATTCCTATTCAATCTCCCGGGTTCAGGAACAATTATCTATCCACTACACACCGCATCTCCTTATTTCCAAATGACGTCTTTCAGAAACATGACCAGTTATTGGTTTATTTCCCGGGTCAGAAAACGCATCTTCTGAAATCCCTTTCTTTACTGGCATTAAGTTCGGTATTTTTCACCATCATCATTGTCATCACATCGATTATCAGTATCTTTATCATGCTCCGGCAGAAGAAGATCTCTGATATCAAGACGGATTTCATCAATAATATGACACATGAATTTAAAACACCGCTCGCTACCATTTCCATTGCACTGGATTCCATCAATAATCCAAAGATCATTGATACGCCTGACAAGATCAGGTCGTATACAAAAGTCATCAAGGAAGAGAACAACAGGATGAATGCACGGGTAGAAGAGATTCTGCAAATGGCTTTGCTTGACAGCAAGGATTTCAAGCTCGTCACCAGGGATATCGATCTGAATACGCTGATCCGGAAAGTTACGGATACTTTCCAGCTCCAGGTTGAGAGCAGAGAAGGGACAATGGCCGTTGATCTTGGCGCGGAACGGACAATCGTAAAGGCTGACGAAGTTCATCTCTCCAATGTTTTTATGAACCTGCTCGATAACGCGAATAAATATTCCCCGGGAAAGCCTGATATCCGTGTAACTACCAGGATTACAGGATCATCCGTTGCGGTGGCAGTGGAAGATAAAGGAATAGGAATGAGCCCCGAAACACAATACAGGGTTTTTGATAAATTTTTCAGGGTAACCACCGGGAATATCCATAATGTAAAAGGATTCGGGCTCGGACTAAGTTACGCAAAAGCTATTGTGCTCGCTCATAAGGGGGTGCTGAATGTTACCAGCGAACCCGGGAAGGGCAGCAGGTTTGAGGTAGTTCTTCCATTGAATCAATGAACAACTAACAACTAATAACTTACAATTAAAAAGTTCATTATTTATTATTTATTGTACGTTGTTATTTATTCATTGTTAGTTCGCTATTTCCAACTGCCTTCTATGTTACAGGCTTAAATAATAGAATAAATGACAAAAAAAACCAAAATATTACTAGTAGAAGACGATCCCAATTTCGGGTCCATTCTGAAATCCTATCTTGAACTGGCCGATTATGCTGTGGTCCTGAAAGCCGATGGGAAGCAGGGTCTTTCTACTTTCAAAACATATTCATTCGACCTTTGTATCCTCGATATCATGATGCCGGAAATGGACGGTTTCACGTTAGCCAGGGAAATAAAAAAAATCAATGAGAAGCTTCCGTTGATCTTCCTTACTGCCAAGACATTAAAGCAGGATATTCTGGAAGGATTTAAAATCGGCGCCGATGATTATCTCACCAAACCATTCGATTCAGAGGTATTGCTTTGGAAGATTTCTGCGATCCTGAAAAGGAACACAGGAAGCCTGGAATCAGCGAATGAAGTAAATGAATACCCTGTTGGGAAATTTTTATTTAATCATCGATTGAGAACTTTACGGCTAAGTGACCATGTACAAAACCTCTCCCCTAAGGAAGCGGCCCTTTTGAAAATGATGTGTACCTCCAAAGAAGGGATTTTATCGAGAAAAGATGCCCTGATTAAGATCTGGAATGCAGATAATTATTTTACTACGCGAAGTATGGATGTTTTCATTGCACGGTTGCGAAAGTACCTGAAAACTGATCCCTCTATTGAGATCATCAATATCCATGGTAATGGATTCAGACTTCTGGTTCATTAATTATCTCCGCTTTTAAGTTTATTTTCACCCAAGAGAACCACAGAAAAGAATTCAGAATGCAGAAATCAAAAAATTAAAATTTCACCAGATTCTCTATGTCTTTGTGACTCTGTGACTATGTGACTTTCTGTTAAAAGTCTAAAGGAATTCAGCTCCCATAAAAAAGATATAACCAAAATCTATTGCTAAATTTGGAACAATTACAAAATATACCGATATTTGAACCTGCATTTATGATTAGGTTAGGATAATTATCCACTTAAATCAGTTTAATTGATTCTTTATATGAAACCCTGTGTTATATTTCTTTTGCTTAGTTTTTGCATTAAGGGTCCTGTTTAGATGGAGAAAGTAGTATATTGTCCGGTTAAAACAGTCTGTTTATTGTCGAACCTTTATAAGAAATACGATGTACCTTAAACACCTACCCCATAAAACCGTTGAACGGTTAAGCCAATACAGAAGGGCATTGTTGCTGATTTTAACGAAGGAGAAAACCTACGTTTTCTCACACGAGATTGCCCAGATGCTTCATATAACGCCGGTCCAGGTCAGGCGCGACCTGATGCTGATCGGGTATTCCGGGAACCTTCGCAAAGGATACGACATCAAAGAGCTGACCGAGATGATCGGCAGAATCATCGATACCGAAAAAGGTCAGAAAGTCGCCGTGGTCGGTTTGGGTAAACTTGGAAAAGCCATGATCAGCTATTTTAAAGGGAAACGTACCAAACTCACCATAGTGGCAGCTTTTGACATTAATCCCGATAAAGTTGACACGGACTATGACGGTGTTCACTGTTACCCCTTGCAACGCCTGAATGAGATCATCCGGAAGGAAAAAATTTCAATCGGTATCATCACGGTTCCATCCGAACAAGCGCCGTTAGTGGCTGAAGCACTTGTAGTCGCAGGAATCAAAGGTATATTGAATTATTCACCAAAATCGTTAAATGTTTCACCTATGGTCTACCTCGAAGAGTATGATATGATCACATCACTGGAAAAGGTAGCATTTTTTGCAAAAAAGAATGACGAACGGTTAAAATAGCAGAAGGGAAAGTGAAAATATTTACGGATTTTGAGAATGCAGGGTTCATTAAAAATGCTGTTGTTACAACCGGGTCATTCGACGGAGTGCACCGGGGGCATAAGGTAATCCTCCAACGCCTGAAAAAGCTCGCTTTTGAAACCGGGGGAGAAACCGTACTCATCACATTCCATCCCCATCCCAGGAAAGTTTTGTTTCCTGATACCATCGGGAAAGAGCTATTCCTTCTGAACTCACAACAGGAGAAAATTGAACTGTTGCGGAAAGCAGGTCTCGATAACCTGATCATCGTGAACTTCACGCTTGCTTTTTCACGGATCACCTCTGTGGATTTCGTAAAAAACATCCTTCTCAATAAGATTCATGCAAAGAAGATCGTGATCGGTGGAAATCACCATTTTGGCCATAACCGTGAAGGAGATAGTGAAAAAATGCACCAACTCGGATTGGAATATGGTTTTGAGGTGGAAGAGATCCCTGAACAAGACATCCAAAATGAATTTATCAGTTCTGCCAAGATCCGGACTGCATTGCTGGAGGGAAACATCGAAAAAGCCAATACATACCTTGCCCATCCTTATATTATCATGGGAGAGTTACAGGGAGTCAACCCTCTTCTGACAGAGAGCGGATTTCCGGTTTTCTCCGTTAGAATTGAAGAAGAAAGCAAGTTGATCCCGAAAGATGGTGTATACGCAGTCAGCGTGTTGGACAATGAAAATTTATACCATGGCCTTTGCTTTATTAAGAAAAATGGACTGTTATCCAATGAGGCAGTTGTCGAATTTTACTTATTTGACAGGCCGGCAGAACTTTCCGGAACGACAGCAACTGTTCTTTTCCATAAATTTATCAGGGAAATAATGAACTTTGCCAGCCCGGAAGAATTGAAAGCACAGTTAATGATCGATCAGTCACAGGTTGATGACCTGATCTTTTAATTTCATTCCATGCAAATCGATATTCTCACCCTGTTTCCTGAAATGTTTGATGGCACCTTCCAACATTCCATTATTAAACGAGCAAAAGAAAAAGGTCTGGTTGTCATCAATCTTTACAATATCCGCGATTTTGCGTTGGATAAGCATAAAAGCGTGGATGATTATGCATACGGTGGCGGTGCAGGAATGGTGATGATGATTGAGCCCATTTCGCGGTGCATGGAGCATCTGAAATCGAAAACTCAATACGACGAAATCATTTATATGAGTCCTGACGGTGAACGCCTCACTCAAAAGGTTGCAAACCGCCTGTCCACACTGAAAAATATCATGATCCTCTGCGGACATTACAAAGGGATCGACGAGCGTATCCGTGAACACCTGATCACAAGGGAGATCTCGATCGGTGATTATGTCCTTTCCGGTGGTGAATTGCCTGCTGCGGTACTTACCGATGCGATCGTCAGGATCATTCCGGGTGCTCTTAATGACGAAACTTCCGCCTTGTCCGATTCTTTCCAGGACGACCTCCTGTCTCCTCCCGTCTATACCCATCCGTATGATTTTAACGGATGGAAAGTCCCCGATATCCTTCTTTCCGGCAACGATAAGGAAATAAAGAAATGGCAGCATGAACAAGCCATGGAACGTACAAAACAACGTCGTCCGGGACTTCTTGAGGATTGAAAAAAATATACAAATCCTGCTTCCGTATTAATTAATTTGATATATTTGCACTCTTTTTTAGTGAAAACCCTATTTATTATTTGTAAGTCATGAATCGCGCGGAAACCATAAAGTTCATCGAAGACAGTTTTATTCCCAAAAAGGAATTCCCGATATTCAAGGCCGGTGATACTATCACTGTCCATTATAAGATCAAAGAAGGCAACAAGGAAAGGATCCAGAACTTCCAGGGCGTTGTGTTGCAGAGAGCAAATAAAGGTGTCAATGAGACCTTTACAGTAAGAAAGATCTCCGGAAATGTTGGCGTGGAGAGAATTTTCCCATTATCCTCCCCGTTCATCGATAAAATCGATATTAACAAAAAAGGTGTCGTAAGAAGAGCCCGTATTTATTACCTCAGGAACCTTCGTGGCAAGAAAGCAAGGATCAGGGAAGAAAGAGTATAAGCATAAAAAAAACCCCGCGTCCTGCGGGGTTTTTTGTTAATTCATCACCATATTGATTATCCCGGCCTTTTCAGTTTTCAGAATAGCAAGTGCTTTGGAGTAATTCAGGATATTCCTGATCACAGTTTCGCTCGGTGAAATCCTTGTATTCGTTTTATCGCTTGTGGAATGTGATGGTGATGATAAAAAAGTACCCGTTCTCTTCATAGGCAATGTATTGGATTAAGTTTGTTTTAATACATAGCAAACGGGCAGAACCGTGACTTATTTCATAAGACAGGAAAAAAATTTTGTTCCTCCATTTCCTGTCCTTCAGAACGTTAGAACAAGGTTTTGGAGGTAGACAGGGCTAAAGGGTAAGAATTATTTCTTTTTCTTCAACCAACTTCCGGAGGTTTATCAGTGCATAACGCATACGCCCGAGAGCAGTGTTAATACTAACGTTGGTCTGTTCGGCAATATCTTTGAAACTCATATCCCCGTAATGCCGCATAACGAGGACTTCTTTTTGCTCCTTTGGAAGGTATTCAATGAGTTTTTTTACATCCTCATGGATCTGATCGATGATCAGCTTCTGTTCCACCGATTCGACAGGGATCCTCACCCTGTCAAAAATATCGTAATCATCACTGTTTTCCAGTATCGGGATGCGCTTGGCTTTCCGGAAATAATCGATGATAAGGTTATGCGCGATACGCATCACCCATTGAATGAATTTCCCTTCTTCCTTGTATGATCCCGACCGGATCGTGTTAATGACCTTGATGAAAGTATCCTGGAACAGATCTTCAGCAAGCTCTTTATCCTTAACGATCATAAGGATATAAGCAAACACACGGTTCTTATGCCGCCTGATTAACTTTTCAAGACTGGACTGATTACCGGCTAAATATTTACCGATCAGATCCTGATCGGTAATTGGCTGGACGTTCATTTGACCTCCTTTTTCTGGTAAAAAAGGGTAGATGTCTAATCGATAGCCGGTCTCCTATGAATTGTACACAACCTTCGGGAGGTTATGCGGGTTTAATAATAAAGGATATTTATTTTGATTCTAAACTGCAAAAATACACAAAAAAACACGAAAAGCAAATTTTCTTTATAATTTTGATAACTTTTTGAAGAGGAGCCAGTGAAAATGGGTCAAAATGTTGATCTCTACGATCCCAGGGAATACATTATTATCAAAGGAGCACGTGTTAATAATCTTAAAAATATAAGTCTCGCTATTCCCCGGAATAAATTTGTTGTCATTACCGGGTTGTCAGGATCAGGGAAATCCTCCCTGGCTTTCGATACACTGTATGCCGATGGTCAGCGACGTTACGTGGAAAGCCTCAGTTCTTATGCAAGGCAATTTCTGGGCAGAATGACCAAACCCGATGTCGATTATATCAAAGGAATCTCCCCTGCCATTGCGATCGAACAGAAGGTGAATACCCTGAACCCTCGTTCTACCGTAGGAATATCCACTGAGATCTATGAATATTTAAAATTACTCTATGCACGGATCGGGAAAACCTATTCACCCGTATCAGGAAATCTCGTTAAACGTGACAGCGTCACCAATGTCGTGGATTTTATTGTATCCCTTCCCGAAAATACACCGGTAAGTATCTTCTCCCCTATTCCATTGGCCGATCTGAATGGTGATTTCAGGGCAAAATGCCAGGCGTTGATGCAACAGGGATTTACCCGTATTATGGCGAATGACCAGATCTATCGTATCGATGAGATCGACCCGGAAACCAAATGCCGGGATAAGGAAATTTATGTCCTTGTTGACCGCTTAAATATCCAGCATGATGATAATGACCTTCCGGGAAGAATTGCAGATTCGGTTCAAACCTCTTTTTATGAAAGTCATGGCGACTGTATGATCGAATACATGGAAAAGGAAAAGTCGAGGCGATCCTTTTCAAACAGGTACGAAGCCGATTCGATCACTTTTGAAGAACCATCGGTCAACCTCTTCACCTTTAATAATCCTTATGGCGCCTGTAAGAACTGTGAAGGATTCGGTACGGTCATCGGGATTGACGAAGATCTTGTCATCCCGAATAAAAACCTCTCCATTTTTGAAGATGCCATCGCCTGCTGGCGTGGCGAGAAAATGAGCGAATGGAAGGTCGATTTCATCCGGGATGCTTACAAATTTGACTTCCCGATCCATAAACCTTATTATGAGCTCACCGGGCAACAAAAAGATCTGTTATGGACCGGTAACAAATATTTCCACGGATTAAATGAATTTTTCCGGTACATTGAAAGCCAGAATTACAAGATCCAGTATCGTGTTATGATGTCGCGTTACAGGGGTAAGACCATTTGTCCGGAATGCAAGGGTACGCGGTTGAGAAAAGATGCAGGATACGTTAAGATCAACGGGAAGTCCATCAACCAGCTGGTGTTGATGCCGGTGAAAGAATTGACTGAATTTTTTACACGTCTCGAACTGACGGAATTTGAAAAGACCGTTTCAAAAAGACTGTTGAAGGAGATATGTAACCGGCTGGATGTCATGAATGACGTAGGTTTGGGTTACCTCACCCTCAACCGTTTGTCTTCTTCACTTTCCGGGGGAGAATCCCAAAGGATCAACCTCTCGACCGCACTAGGAAGCAATCTTGTCGGGTCCATGTATATCCTCGATGAGCCGAGCATCGGCTTGCACCCGCGGGACACACACCGGCTGATCAGGGTCCTGTTACGCCTGAGGGATCTTGGAAATACAGTGATCGTGGTTGAACATGATGAAGATATCATAAAAGCAGCTGATCAGATCATTGACATTGGTCCGCTTGCAGGACATCAAGGCGGCGAGATCGTCTTCCAGGGTACTTTCAGCGAGATCATGAATGATTCAAAAAGCATAACCGGACAATATTTAAATCATCAACTTTCAATTCAAGTACCCCAAAAGCGGAGGAAATGGAAAGAATTTATTGAGATCAAAGGGGCACGGGAAAATAACCTGAAGAACCTGACGGTAAAGATTCCTTTGAATGTTTTCACAGCCATTTCAGGCGTCAGCGGTTCAGGGAAAACATCGTTGGTCAAGAAGATCTTATACCCTGCCTTGAAGAAGATGCATGACGGGTATGCCGAAAGAACAGGAAAAGTTGACCGGCTTGACGGGGATATAAACCGGATCGGTGCAGTGGAACTGGTCGACCAGAACCCGATAGGACGCTCCTCCAGATCAAACCCTGCAACCTATATTAAAGCTTTTGACGAAATTCGGAACCTTTATTCGGAACAGCAACTGTCGAGGGTACGCGGATATAAACCGGGATATTTCTCGTTCAATATTGCCGGGGGACGCTGTGAAGAATGCGAAGGAGAAGGTGTGGTTAAGATCGAAATGCAGTTCATGGCCGACATTTATCTCACCTGTGAAAACTGCAAAGGGAAAAGGTACAAGGAAGAGGTCCTCGACGTTAAATACCGGGATAAAACCATCGTGGATGTGCTGGAAATGAATATCGATGATGCGATCCTGTTTTTCGGGCAGGAGAAAAAGCCAACTTCTCTTGAAAAAAGGATCACTGCCAGGCTGAAGCCATTGCAGGATGTGGGGCTTGGCTACCTCAAGATGGGCCAGTCTTCCAGCACCCTGAGCGGAGGGGAAGCTCAGCGGATTAAGCTTGCATTTTTTCTTTCCAAAGGTGCAAACGAAAAGCCTACCCTGTTCATCTTTGATGAACCTACTACCGGTTTGCACTTTCATGATATACACAAACTCCTTATCGCTTTTGAGTCGCTGATAAATAACGGGCATTCAATACTTGTGATCGAGCACAACCTGGAAGTGATAAAAAGTGCAGACTGGGTGATCGATCTTGGAAAAGAAGGAGGAGATGAAGGAGGGCATGTTGTGTTTGAAGGAACACCGGAGCAGTTGGCTGATTTTGATTATTCCTACACAGGACAATTTTTGAAACATAAATTGTGATGATTAACAATCAGATTCTCGATACTGGATGCTGGATACTCGATGTTGAGTTATAAATTAGAGTAAGAGTGTGATCCAGTATCGAGCATCTATAAATAATAAGGAGAAATAAAAGAATGAAAAGCATAAATCCATCAACGAATGAACTAATTAAGGAATACAGGGAGCATTCTGATGCAGAAGTCAATGATATTATTGAAGAGGTTCATAAAGAGTGGCTGACATGGAAAGACACCACTTTCGAATACCGCGCCGGGCTTTTCAGGAATGTTGCCCGCTTACTAAGGAATAATAAGGAAAAGTATTCTCAATTGATGACGCTGGAAATGGGCAAGATCATCCGGGAATCGGTCTCAGAGATCGAGAAATGTGCCAATGGCTGTGAGTTCTATGCCGATCACGCGGAAGAATTACTGAAAGACCAGGTCATCCCGTCCGATGCTTCCAAAAGCATGGTGGTATTCCAGCCTTTGGGTGTCATTCTTGCCGTAATGCCCTGGAATTTTCCTTTCTGGCAGGTATTTCGTTTCGCAGTTCCTTCCCTTATGGCCGGGAATGCGGCAGTCCTGAAGCATGCATCCAATGTCCCGGGTTGTGCGCTCGCTATTGAGGAGATCTTTCATGAAGCCGGCTTCCCGGAAAATGTTTTCCGGACGCTGATGATCCCGTCAGGTCGCGTGGAGCCGGTAATTGCCAACAGGCACATCATGGCTATTACACTCACAGGTAGTGAACCTGCCGGGAGTAATGTTGCCATGACGGCAGGAAAATTGATCAAGAAGACGGTGCTCGAGCTGGGCGGTTCAGACCCTTTCATTGTTCTTGATGACGCCGACATGGAAAAGACAATTTCAGGAGCAGTAGCAGGTCGCATGGTAAACATGGGGCAAAGTTGTATTGCCGCAAAGCGTTTCATTGTCATCAACAGTAAAGCAGAAGAATTCGTAAATAAAATCAAAGCTGCGATGGCTAAGTTAAAGATGGGCGATCCCCTGTCACCGGAAACGGATGTCGGCCCTCTCGCCCGGAAAGATCTTGTTGATGATATAGACAGGCAGGTACAAAGATCTATTGAAATGGGCGCCAGGCTTATCCTTGGCGGAAAACGTGCTGACCTTCCTGGTTTTTATTATCTTCCGACAGTTCTCTCAGATATAAAAAAAGGAATGCCTGTTTACGGACAGGAAACATTTGGTCCGGTCCTGGCGATCATCAGGGTGAAGAGTACAGAAGAAGCCGTCGAAGTAGCCAATGATTCCGATTTCGGGCTCGGAGGCAGCGTCTGGACAAAAGATCTTGCGCTTGGCGAGGCGGTGGCACGAAAGGTACATACCGGCGCGATGTTTATAAACGAAAATACAAAATCCGATCCCCGCTTGCCATTTGGTGGAATTAAAAAATCAGGATATGGCAGGGAACTTTCAGAATACGGGATAAAGGAGTTTGTGAATATTAAAACGATCTGGGTCAGG